>JABXJY010000030.1 GCA_013375385.1 Desulfobacterales bacterium | reverse complement strand
ACTATGCAGCCTATTAATTGCTGTGTTTGTTGTCATGCTTTCAGGGTCGACCCTGGCGAAAGAGGTGCTGAGGTATAACAGAACCTCTTAAACATTGTAAGAACAGGAGGGAAAAGTGAGAATAAGAGATCTTATGAGTACCAATGTGGTGGCTGTTGACGAGAATACCTCAATCCACGATGCCAAGAGGATCATGGATGCCCACAAGATCAGGAGACTGCCGGTTATGAAAAAGGACAAACTGGTAGGCCTCGTAACCAAGCACATGCTTCTCGAGGCATCACCTTCGCCGGCTACCTCTCTGAGCATCCATGAGTTGCACTACCTCCTGGCCAAGATGACCGTCAAAGACATCATGGTCAAGAAGCCCTACACGATCTCTCCTGATATGCCAGCCGAGGAGGCGTTGCAGTTGGGACAGGAGATGGGCTATGGTGCCTTTCCGGTGATGGAAGGCGGCAGACTCGTTGGCATGGTCACCGAATCGGATATCGTCAGGCTCATGACGAGGGTCTTGGGGGTACGAGGGCAGGGCAAGAGGATAGATATAAAGGCCTCTCAAGACTTTGGCAACATGCAGCGGATCATGGAGATCCTCGATAAGCACAAGACCGTGTTGTTGAGTATGATGACCCTCCCCCCGGAACATGAGGATGATGATTGGCTGGTAGTCTTACGGTTGCAGAGCGAGGATGCCGAACCAATAGTCACAGAGCTCAAGTCTTCGGGTTTCAATGTCACCTAACCTAACCCGCAGAGCAAGGCCTGGAAGACGAAGCTCGCCAAAAGGCAATGGCGGAGCAAGAAGTGATTTTGGATGAGCAACACGAACGAGAGGAAATTCGTCTAAGAGGGAAAGAGCATACGCTGTGGATTGAAAACGGTTCTACTTTCCTTGGAGAGTAGCAAAGATTGATCATGAAGCCGAGCCACCTCCAGGGTAGCCCATCTGCCAGCCCTTGGCCGCATCATGGCTAAAAAGGTTTAAGAGTTTTACCATAACAGAGGAGGTCCTATGAAAGGTTTTGAATATAGAATTACAAAGCACCCGGCTGAGACCTTCAAGCAGGTCATTTATTTCTGTACAGAGAGTGGGGAGTGTACGCTTGATGAGGTTCCGGGTGACCAGACAGACATGCTTACCGATATACTAAATGAACAGGGGGAGCAAGGCTGGGAGTTGGTCCAGGTTTCTTTTGGCAAGGAAGGCGTGATGGCCTTTTGGAAGCGCAAGATTAAGGGCAAAGAGAAATAGGGATGTAGAGCGCAAGCGCTCAGCAGCACTTGAGGCCCTGCACAAAGAGCTGGACGACTGTCGGTGAATAGCGGTATGAACTAAGAAACAATGAAAGGAGTAAAGATGGAGGAGGTTAAGAAACACAAAGCAATTCTATGTATCTTGGCGGTCTTTTTTCTCCTCTCTGGACACTCAGTCGGTATTGCTGAAACGGAGGATGAAGAAAACAACATCTCCATATACCGCCGGGTCGGCCCTGGGGTGGTCAATATCACGAGTGTGGTGATTCAGCGGGATTTCTTGTTCAATCCCATCCCCAGGGAAGGGGCCGGGTCAGGGTCAATTATCGATACAGCTGGTCACATCTTGACCAATCATCATGTCATTCGGGATTCCACAAAGCTAGAGGTAACCTTGAGCGACGAGAGCAAGTGGCCTGCGCGATTTGTGGGTGCCGATCCAGACAATGACCTGGCCGTCATCAAGATTGATGCGCCAAAGGAGAGGCTGACGGTAATCCCCATGGGAGACTCAGCCAGACTAAAGGTGGGCCAGAAGGTGCTAGCCATTGGAAATCCCTTCGGCCTGGGCCAAACCCTGACAACAGGGGTCATCAGTTCCCTCGGCAGATTCATTCGTTCGGAGGCAGGGGTCTTGATTCACGATGTTATTCAGACGGACGCGGCCATCAACCCAGGAAACTCCGGAGGTCCTCTCCTCGACTCCACAGGAAAGATCATCGGCATCAACTCAGCCATCATCAGCCCAACTGGGACAAGCGTGGGGATCGGTTTTGCTGTGCCAGTCAACACTGCCAAACGAATCTTGCCTGAGCTCATTGCAAAGGGCTATGTTTCCTACCCCTGGATCGGTGTGTCCGTCTTTCCCCTCATTCCAGAATTTGCCAAATTTCTCGGTCTTACGGTTGAGCGGGGGGCAGTGATCGGCGAAGTTGTCAAAGGCGGACCGGCGGAAAAAGCAGGGCTCAGAGGCGGGGACAGACAGGTTCAAGTGGGAAACTCCTTGATCATGGTCGGAGGTGATGTGATCGTGGAAATTGACGGAGAAAAAGTGATGTCCTCAGATGACCTGATACGAATGATCAGAGATCACCGACCGGAGAAGACGGTAGAATTGAAGGTCTTACGCAAAGGGAAATTCCTACGCATTAAGGTGACCCTGGGCGAGAAGCCACCCAAGAAGTGAGTCCTGCTGTCACAGAAAAAGGTTTTTAAACCAGTAACAAAACCCATCCACAGAAGACCTCCGTGGGGCACAGGGTAATCCTGATTGAGGATGGATAACGATCAGAAGATACTTAGGAGTGAGCTGTCTTTGGATATAGGGGGGAGAGATCCCGCAATGTTTTCACCACATCCTTTAGTGCTGTTAAGAAACGAAGGATATCTTCCTCGGTATTGTCCACTCCGAAGGTAATGACCAGGGTTCCCTGGGCTTCGGCAAACGCGCGCCCGATGGACAGCAAGACATGGGATGCCCGAAGGGATCCCGAAGCACACGCCGATCGGGTGGATACAGCGATGTTCTCATCATCGAGCATCAGCACCACACTCTCCCCTTCGATGTACTTGATGGACACCGACACCAAATTGGGCAGGCTATGGTCCGGATGGCCGTTCAGGTAGTATTCGTCAATGTAGTTGGGTAGTTCCTTGAGAAGCCTTTCCCTGAGCTTCCTGGTGTGGGTGAGCCGGGAGTCCATATCCCGCATGGCACACTCTGCGGCCACACCCATCCCGATGATCCCGATCAAGTTTTCGGTACCCGCCCGTTTGTTGTTTTCCTGGATACCTCCATCCAGGAGGGGCCAGATATTGATCCCGCGGCGAACCCACAGACCCCCCGCGCCGGTAGGGCCGTAGAAGGGGTTGGATGCAAAACTGAGCACATCCGCATCCAGTTGCTGCACATCGATGGGCACCACCCCCACGGAGTCCACGGCGTCGACATGAAAGATTACCTTTTTCTCCCTGGTGATCTGTGCGATCTCCTCGATGGGCTGGATGGTCCCGATTTCATTGTTGCTGTGCATGATGGACACCACTATGGTCTCATCCCTGATGGCTTGAGCAACGTGATCGGGGCTCACGCGGCCGTATCCGTCCACCGGAATGGAGGTGATCTGGTAGTTCATCGTTTTCAACCGACGCAGGCTCCTGATAACGGAGTTGTGCTCGATATTGGATGTGACAATGTGGGTGCCCTTGTCTCGATTGGCCAATGCCAGACCCTTGATGGCATGATTGACAGACTCCGTGCCCCCTGAGGTAAAGACCACCTCTTTTGGGGCTGCACAGTGAATGAGACGTGCCACAGATTCACGAGCCCTCTCCAGGGCTTCAGAGGCCTGATCCCCGGCTTTGTGTTGGCTCGAAGGATTGCCATAGTTCATTTTGATGGCCTCGATCATGGCACTCTGAACTTCAGGCAAAAGAGGATTTGCTGAGATGTGATCGAGATTAAGGATCTTCATACGCTCTCCTTCTCTGACATTATTGATCAACTGCTAGCTGACAGCTCTTACAGAATGTTTCCCCTTCAGGGATCTCAGAGTCACAGTAGGGACAGTAACACTTCTCCCCGTGGGTGTGTTCATGTTTTTCCCGACGCTTGTCTTCGCCTTTGGGCTTTGCGGCCTTTCGGTCTTCGTAGTCTTTGATGGCCATGTGCAGTGCATCGGCGCCCAGATTGGAGCAGTGGAGTTTATTCTTGGGTAACCCTTCCAGGGCCTTGGCCACATCCTTGTTTGAGATCTTCTTTGCCTCTTCAATGCTTTTGCCTTTGGCAATTTCCGTCAGCATACTGGAAACGGCGATTGCAGCACCGCATCCGAAGGTCTGGAATTTGATATCTTCGATGTGGTCATCTCTTATTGTAAGATAGATGCTCATCATATCACCGCATATGGGGTTTCCAACCTCCCCAACGCCATCCGCATCCTCTATCACACCCACATTTCTCGGGTTTCTAAAGTGATCCATCACGGTTTTGGAATACATGATAGTTCCCTCCATTAAGTAAATTTGCTCTAAGAATAGTCACTCATTCTTCCTAGTAAAGAGGTAGCATTAAAAATACTAGAGTATTTGGAAGGGCGACTATGCCCCCTGGGTTAAGGTTTTGGTCTCAGATCCCACAAATCGAGATGATTGTGGATCTTAGCGATAATGCAGCCTAACATATCAGTTTGAAAAGAAAAGTCAATCAGAACCGGTACCATGATAAATGGGATAAATAAAGGGTAAGGGTAGTGTGATGGAGACTCAGGGGGTAAGGGAATCATTATCCCTGGGATAAATCCTTGGGATAAAAAAAGGAGCCTCACATGGAAGCTCCTTTTAAATATATTTAGACTCCCCCACTTCACTGGGAAAGATAATCAGAATTCTCGAAACCACCTTCTCAATACCGGAGCCCTCACAAACCGCCGGCCACAAAAATCATCATCCAGAAACCATCCGTCAGTATTTCTAAATTCAATGTCTGATTTCCTGATCATGTGACCGATATACAATGCTCCGATACCGGCCATGATAATCAAAGCTGCCAGGAAAGCGACAAGGATTTCAGGAACAGCCACAATCATGATTGCTATCAGAATCAATATACTACCTGGAACATAATATTTCAGGTTCTCCATGGCAGTCACCTCCTTCTGTCAGGGTTTTTTCCACTGTTTCCATTCAGGTAGAAGTTAATCATGAATTCCCTGGGGTCAAGTTGGGGTCACCATGTGAAAAAGGAATCCCACGTGAGGTTGTCAGCAAGGTGATCCTGGGATATGGAAATCTTCCACCTCCTGAGAGGTATCTGGGAAAGGTGACTGACAAGTCAATGCACTTAGTCCACCATGATAACCGACATATCCCTCGCTGAGTGGAGGACCTTCTGCGAGACACTCCCAAGGACAAACTCTCTTATACCGGACAGCCCCCTTCTGCCCAAGACAATGGTATTATAACCAGAATGGGCCTCGTCTATGATATCCCGTGCTATCCCTTTCTTCTTGGTCTCCACTTTCATGGTGATATTCTTTTCCTCAAATCCAGCTTTCAGGAGAAGTTCCTTGGCCTTTTGCAAGGCTTCGTTCACCAATTCTCTCTTTTGGTCCTCCAGTGCACAAAACGTGACCTGATGCGATATAAAATGGGGCGTCAAGCTGGGACTATTCATGTCGCATAGGGCTGCAGTATCCGGGATAATACTCAATAGAGTGATTTTATGTTCTTCTGTAAATGACCCAGCAATGAATTCTACCGCCCTCATGGTATTTTGAGAATCGTCAAATGCTACCAATATTTTCTGCTCCATGGTTCGCCTCCTCTGAAATGTTTTACCTCCTGCACCTCCCTGTCATCCAAAGGGAGTGGCAGGCAAAGAATTCTCCTCACCTGATGACGAGGTATACTGATTATCCGTGCTGATCTTTGAAAAACATTTGTATAAGATCGCGGCCATATTCATGATGATTTTCCTCACAGGTTACAAGATATAGTTTGTTTCAAGGATATGACAGAACCATGGTGCCAGCAGCATTTGAGGGTAATTCTTGGTGCTCTCTCTCGGTGCTTGATCAATCCCTCATTTCGGATTGTCTTGCTTCAGGAAAGACGTCTTTTTTCAGATTCAACCACTTCGATCAGATCATAGAAGATCCGAGGCAGCTTACTCGATACCCGCTCCCACGAAACGGTCTGGGGCATTTGGAAGATGCTTCGCTGCGTCTTTTGCTCTACCTCTAGGATGGCCTCAGCGAGGCCATTCTCAAGAAAGGGTTTGAATTCGGGATAGGAATTGACGAATCTCAAAAACTTCTCTGTCATCCTGTATGGCGCGGCAAGGACTTCACCGGCTTGGAGGATGGAATTGTGGAAGACGCCTTTGACAAGATATTCCTCGGCGTCGCGGTCGTATTTCAGGTTGCTGAAACTTGCATCATCAGAGTATTTCTTGACCTGGTCTTCAGCCACGGCTTGGTAGGTGATGGCCAAATCCCTGAAAAAGGTATCGGATATTTCGAGACCTTCTTCTATGATCAGGGCATTCATCAGGGTAGTTACAATATCGATGGCCATTCGGTTGAGGCCTCTGGTCTCATCTTTTGGTGAAGCCTCCTGATGTTTATGATCGAAGGGTTCTTCGGTAAACATAACCTGTGCCGGGGAGGAGGCCTTGCGGTAAACCTCGATCAGGGTAAAAATCTCAACCCCCCAGTTGGTGGCGAAGCGCATCTTCTTCAAGAGGTCCACGTGGAACGCAACCTCGCCTGAGAGCTGATAATTAAAGCCCAAGAGAAAGTCGATCAGGCGCAGCATCTTCTCCTGCCTGCTTTCCGTGAATTTCCTTTTGAGGGAAAGCAAGAGGGGGTCCAGGAGGAGCCGTTTTACCCGACCGTAAATCTCTCCTCTGTCCGAGATCCGGGCATAGTAAGCCTTTGAAAAGTCATAGTTTAGAACCACTACGGGATAAAAGAGCCGGTCCAGCTGCTCCCGCCTAAAGGTGCGTATATCTGCGTCGATCAGTCCGATGGATTCAGCGCCCAAGGCGATGGCAATCCCGAAACTGATAAACATGTTTTTGCCCTTGCCGGGCTCACTGATCGTAAATCCTGCCTCGTTCAGCTGCCTGTAAATATCGCTGAAACCGGGACCATCGTTCCACTGGATGAGATAATGCTTTATCCCTGAGGTCGTTATCAGATCTCTGAGCCGAAAGACATCTTCCTCGGTGGCTCTGTCCAGGCCAAAGATAATCTGCGAAAGATAGGTCACGTTTCTTAATTGTCTGAGGATGTTTTTCAATACAGGGAGGTTAGAGGGGTCCGTGTACTCGCTGGCGAGCAATGGGATAATCAAGACGGTCTTTTTCCACTTGGAATGAAGTCTGAGTTGAGATCTCAGCCGCTTTCGGTCCTGCCCGACTATGTGGAACGTGCCTATCCGGCCGCTCATTTGTGAGAATTCAGACATGGTTGAACCCCTTTTCCCCTCGTGGATTGCTTACCAGAGAGAGGTGACCTGAAGCAATAGAATCCCTTCCTGTTAAAGGCAGTATAAGATCAAGTGGGCTCATGTGTCAAGTGGAACACCTCTGTAAGATATGGTAACGGGATGTAATTCACCTCGTGGGGTGCCTCTCTCCATCCCTTTCATATGGCAACTGCCGTTGGTTATTCTCTGGGCATTCTCATGAAACAAGAGGACAGCCTATGAGTTTGATGCCATGCAAAATATCTCTTCTATAGGTTTCAAGGATTATGTATAATGCCCCTGAATATTTCCGGGTATGATTTAGATCTCTATCAAATAGCAACACCCACGTATAGAAATGGAGTCTACAATGGTCAGAATTCTTGCTATTTATGGCAGCCCTCGTCGAAAGGGGAATACATCTTTGTTACTCAAACGGGCTGTTCAGGGTGCTCTTGAAGCAGGTGCTGAGGTCGAAGAGGTGGTCCTTCGTGATCTGAAGATGTCTCCCTGTCTTGAGATCTATGGCTGCAAAGAAACCGGTCGATGTGTAATCCAGGACGATTTTCAGAAGGTTTATGACAAGCTCTTAGCATGCCACGGCCTGATGCTGGCCTCCCCTATATTCTTCTATACGGTCAGTGCCCACACGAAAATCCTCATGGATCGCTGTCAATCTCTGTGGGTGAAGAGATATTGGCTCGAAAAGACTCCCGTTGGGAGACGTGATGGCACACGTAAAGGGCTT
Organism: Desulfobacterales bacterium; assembly: GCA_013375385.1. Taxonomy (GTDB): domain Bacteria; phylum Desulfobacterota; class DSM-4660; order Desulfatiglandales; family B25-G16; genus JABXJZ01. Next base: position 9,234 of record JABXJY010000030.1, on the reverse strand, counting down.
TTCATTTCGGTGGGAGCAACCAAGGGAAAAAGACTCTTTGACGGGACCATTCTCAGCATTCGGTATTTTTTCGATATCCTTGATGTGGAACTCTGGCGATCTCTTTTGTATCGCAGTTTAGATCTTGAGGGAGATGTATTGGAACATCCGCAATATTTAGAAGAATCATACAGGGCAGGGAAGGAATTGTTCCAGGCTATCAGAACGGAAAACCAAGGGGCTCCCTGAAAAAAAGACTTGACAAAACTCCCCATGATTAATACTATTAGTAATCATTACTATTTATCTATAATACACAAAAATCCCATTGCAACAAGAGACCAGAAATGCGTAAGCATGTGTGAATCCGATAGGTTTTTCAGGAGATAATACAACACAGGAGGTGTAACGTGGCTGAACTAAAGGGAAGCAAAACAGAAAAGAATCTACTAACCGCCTTTGCCGGCGAATCCCAGGCCAACCGCAGGTACCTCGCCTTTGCCAAACAGGCGGAAAAAGAGGGCCACACACAGGCTGCAAAGCTTTTCAGGGCAGCGGCTGAGGCCGAGACCGTGCACGCCCATGCCCACCTCAGGACCCTCGGGGAAGTCAAGGGTACAGCTGAAAACCTGAGAGAGGCCATCTCAGGAGAAACCCATGAATTCAGGGAAATGTATCCGGCTATGATCGAGGATGCCAAAAAGGAGGGCAACAAGGCAGCGGAGCGAAGCTTTACCTATGCCAATGAGGTCGAGAAAGTCCATGCCGCTCTTTACCAGAAGGCCCTGGATAACCTGAGTAGTCTCAGAGAGGTGGACTACTATGTCTGCTCTGTGTGTGGTTATACCTGTGAGAACGAGCCACCGGAGAGGTGTCCTGTATGCAGCGCCAAATCCACCGCATTTTTTAAGGCAGAGTGAATGGTGCAGGAAGAGGAATGGTGCTGCTATGAGCATTAGGGTAAAGAGAATTTCCATGGCTTCGGCAGCCATTGCTATCGCTCTGGCACTGCTCCATAGCCTTGCCTTCGGGAGCAATTTGCCTCCGGCAAGAGGTGCTGTGCTGCCAGAGATAAATCTCCTGGTGCCAGACAATGCTGCTCACAGGGATTATCTGGGCCTCGAAGACGGTACATTTTTCAAGATACCCCAGATTAAGGCCAGGGTGGTAATCATCGAGATTTTTAGCATGTACTGCCCGTACTGCCAGAGAGAGGCACCAGAGATTAACAGGCTGTATAGCATCATAGAAAAGAGCCCGGGTCTGAGAGGTAAAATCAAATTAATAGGGATAGGGGCAGGGAATTCAAGATTTGAGGTTGAGGTATTCAGGAAGAAATATGGTATAGCGTTTCCCCTTATTTCAGATGAGGATTTTTCCATCCATAAGTGCCTTGGAGAAGTGAGAACACCATACTTTTTGGGTGTCACAATCAATGATGACGGGACACATCAGGTCTTCTACTCCAAACTTGGCGGATTCAAAGGGGCTGAGCTATTTCTGGAGCAAATGATTCAGTTATCCGGATTAAAGGGGGAGGGATAGCATGAAGAAAAATGCTCATCTCATTCTGGGCCTAGGAATGATATCAGTTTTTCTATTGAGTACAACCGCCTTTGGTCTTTCTGATGCATTCAAGAAGAATATCTATGACCCCGGGCTTCTCAAGCCCACGGATAGCGTTCTGAAAGTGAAGGTGGGTGACTATGCCCCTGACTTTTCTCTTCCGGCGGTCTCTGGGGGAAGGATTTCGCTTGGCCAGTACCGGGGGAAAAAGAATGTGGTTCTCTCTTTTGTTCCCGCAGCATGGACGCCTGTTTGTTCGGATCAATGGCCAGGATACAATATTGTAGAGGATCTATTCGATGTGAATGATGCCATACTGCTGGGAATTACGGTGGACAATATCCCAACCCTGTTTGCATGGACCAATCAGATGGGAGCGCTGTGGTTTCCTGTTCTCTCCGACTTCTGGCCACATGGTGCTGTGGCTGAAAGATACGGTGTTCTGCGCTCCGATGGGGTCTCGGAAAGGGCACTCTTTGTCATCGACAAGAAAGGGATCATTCGATATATCGGCGTGAACGATATCAACAAGAGGCCTCGTCTCGAGGTTCTGGTAAAGGAGCTTGAGAGGCTGGAGAAATAGACTATGAACTCAGAGGATCCTTTAGGCTCCAACCAGAAATACAGGATGACCCATCAGCGCAAGATCATTCTGGAGGAAATCCAGAAGGTCAACACACATCCTACAGCAGATGAGATCTATGAAACGGTGCGCAGAAGACTGCCCCGGATTAGCCTGGGAACTGTTTACCGTAACCTTGAGATTCTGTCTACATGTGGTCTGATACAAAGGATTGGACCCGTATCCAGTCAAATGCGGTTTGATGGCAATACAGAAAACCACTATCACATTCGTTGTAGTTACTGTGGCAAGGTAGAAGACGCCCCCATTGAATCTGTGGATAACATTGAGAGTGCCGTTCGGAAGGTAAGCGATTACCGTATAATCGGCCACAGACTCGAGGTTATCGGGATATGTCCAAAATGCAGGAAAGAAGAAAACCCTTTGAATAAGAGACCCCCAGGGTATTGGTAATTGGGGGGAGCTTAAGTATGGCGGAATTGAGAGAAAGTCAAATTCTGACCACGCTTTCCGATCACCGCTATGCCGCTTTTGGGGAGGCCTACGGTGTTTTGATAAAAGAATTGCGCCTGCTGGCCAGGGCTGTTTTCGTCGTGGATCGACAGGAAAGTATTCAATATATCCAGTTAGTCAAGGAGTTGACAGAGGAGCCTGACTATGAGCCAGCATTGGATGCTGTGAGAAAATTGATGTAAGGGAGGTAATTATGACTACTCCGAGACACTGTCCGGGATTTGAAGACATTAAGAACCTGAAGGCCTTTACCTGCACGTGCCCCACCTGTGGAAAAGAAAAGGAGATATTTTCAGACGAGTTTGACAGAAAGCACGTGTGCTCTGGGTGCGGCAAAGAGATCGATTTCACCAAATGTGCCCTTGAAGCGGGAGGGGGAGGGCAGTGGCGGCTGGTAAAGGAGGAGACATACATGGAAAAAGAGAACAAAGAGGATAGAGAAAAGAAGGTGACTCAAATAAAGAAGACCGATGTCAGAGATATGACCACCTGTGATGCCACAGCACAGATGCTTGACAAGGCACGAAGGGATGGTGTGGAGACCGCCTTTGATCGTGCAGCAAACATGAAGGCCTGCCCGATTGGAGCTGATTCTGCTTGCTGCAAGCACTGCGCCATGGGACCCTGCCGATTGAATCCCAAGGATCCTTATGGCAAAGTAGGGGTTTGCGGGGCTACCATCGACACCATCATGGCACGGAATTTTGCCCGTATGGTGACCAGTGGTGCCGCAGCCCATACGGACCATGGCATGTCTATGCTCGATGTATTCAGGCAGGTGGTCAAGGGAAACATCAAGGATTATACCATTAAAGATCCTCTTAAATTGGAAGAGGTGGCCAGATCCGTTGGGATCGAGACAGATGGTCGCGAGGTAAAGGATATCGCCACTGACCTCTATAAAGAACTGGAGCGTACCTACACCCAGATAGAGGGCGAGATACCTTTTGCCAGGAGGGTGCCTGCCAAGACCCTGGAGACCTGGAGAAAGCATGGTGTGGTCCCTCGTGGCGCTATGCGGGAGATCATGGAACTGATGCACCGGACCCACATGGGGGTAGATCAGCACTATGAGAATATCACCAAGCAGTGCAGCCGCACGGCTCTGGCTGATGGCTGGGGAGGTTCCATGGTGGCCACGGAAATTTCAGATATTCTCTTCGGCACACCTACCCCTATCAGGGCCGAGGTCAACATGGGCTGTTTGAAAGAAGACGAGGTCAACATCATTATCCACGGCCACGAACCGAACCTTTTTGAGTCTATGCTTGAATCGGTCAATGATCCGAGTCTGGTGAACACCGCCAAAGATGCAGGCGCTGAAGGGATAAACCTGGTTGGGATGTGTTGCTCAGGAGCGGAAATGCTTTGCCGGCAAGGAATTCCCCATGCAGGCAACTTCATGTCCACGGAGGCGATTCTGGTGACAGGCGCAGTGGATGCCCTGGGTGTGGATGTTCAGTGTATTAAGCAGGGTTTGGCAAAGGTGGCCGAGTGCTATGGAACCAAACTGTTCACCACCAATCCCAGGTGTCACATTGAAGGTGCTGAACACATCGAATTTGAGGAGCATGAGCCGAGGAAATGCACTGACAAGATTGTAGAGATGGCTATTGTCAGGTTCAAGAATCGTAAGGCGCCAGTTGAGATTCCAAAGATCACCAATCTGGGCATCCATGGGTTTTCCCATGAGTATATCGACTACATGCTTGGAGGTACCTTCAGATCCTCCTATAGGCCACTCAATGAAAACATTATCAATGGCAGGATACGAGGGGTAGCTGGTGTGGTCGGCTGTACGAACCCAAGGGTCAAGCAGGACTGGGTCCACGTGGAGCTAGTCAAGGAGTTGATCAAGAACGACGTCCTCGTTGTCCAGACTGGATGCTCCCAGATTGCTCTGGCAAAGGCTGGATTTTACAAACCAGAAGCGGCTCACTTGGCAGGATCAGGTCTCCGAGAAGTGTGTGAAGCGGTAGGGATGCCGCCCGTTCTGGGTGTGGGGTCTTGTGTCGATAATAGCCGGATTCTGATCGCATGCGCTGAAATGGTCCGCATCGGAGGTCTGGGGGATAGCATTGCTGACCTGCCGGTAGCCGGTGCTGCCCCGGAATGGATGAGCGAGAAAGCCATCTCAATCGGCCAGTACTTCGTGGCATCAGGCGTCTACACGGTTTTTGGTGTCACCTTCCCAATTATCGAGGAGACCAGATTCCACAAGCTCCTGTTTGAGGGCCTGGAGGAAATGGGATTTGGCAAATGGGGATTCACCTCAGATCCCTATGAGATGGCCCGGATGATGATCGAGCATATTGACAAGAAGAGAAGGGCTCTCGGGATAGACAAGACAAGAGAAAGAGTGCTCTTTGATATGGCCTCCAGACGTGAGCTGGAAGCTGCCTAGAGAATAGAGCACTTGCAGGGGCACTGCCAGGTCCAAAGCAGGCGAGCAAAGGATGCTCCAACGTATTTTGAGGAATAGTAGTGGAGTCTGAATCTCACAGGATGGCAGAAATTTCTTGGCATCTGTTTGAGCTGTTATTATACTAACTACAACGGAATCGGCTGATTTTCATAAAGATAGAAATTTTGCAGTTTCTTGAGGATGTGACACGCCCTGCAGGGCGGGGTGGGTCAATTATTAACCAGATACAAGAAAGGAGGAGAGAATCATGGATAAATACGTGTGTCAAGTTTGTGGTTATGTCTATGATCCTGCCGATGGAGATCCGGATAACGGAATAGAACCGGGCACTGCCTTTGAAGATCTGCCAGATGATTGGACCTGTCCAGTCTGTGGCGCCTCAAAAGACGAGTTCGAAAAGGAACAGTAGTCAAAAAAAGAAGGAGCGGTATCGTGATTTACGGATTTAATGCGGACGAAGTTTTCCAGATAGCTATTGATATAGAGAAAAACGGCAAGCGCTTTTACGAGAAAGCCATGGATCTCGTTGATAATCCTGACGTAAAGGCGCTCCTGTCCTCCCTTGCTCAAGATGAGGTCGAACACCTGAAGACATTCACCGAGCTGAAGGCTCAACTGTCAAGGGCAGCTACCGAGAATACTGTCTGGGATCCTGAACATGAGATGAACCGATACCTCCAGATGATGGCTGATATGCACGTCTTCAGATCGGATCTGGATGTGGGAGAAGGACTATCTCGGGTGAAGAGCCTTGAAGATGCCCTGAATCTTGGGATTCAGTTTGAGAAGGATTCAATAATCTTCTTTCTTGCTATGCAGGATGCTACTGAGGAGAAGAGGGGCCGTGAATTTATTGGTCAGCTGGTTGATGAGGAGAAGAAGCACCTCAAGAAGCTTTCTCTGGAACTCAGAAGACACAACGTGCGAGAAGTGACTACCGTTCACTGAGGCACAGCCGCGAATTATCCAGCTTGCTTGGTAAGAGATGTCACGGTAGTATTTGAAGGACCTTGTTGCACTGGAGGACAGCGTGCGACCGATTGAAATCCTGAAGGATGTCCACTGGGTTGGCGCCATTGACTGGAATATCCGGGACTTTCATGGCTATTCCATCTACCGGGGTACAACCTATAATGCCTTTCTGGTGGTGGATGAAAAGGTTACCTTGTTTGATACGGTCAAGCAGGGTTTCAGAAGCGAGCTGTTACACCACATTCGCAGAATAATCGACCCCACCACCGTCGATTATCTTGTCGTAAACCATGTGGAAATGGACCATTCTGGTCTTGTTCCTGAGATCGTGGGGCTGGTGAAACCCGAGAAGATCTTCTGTTCTGAAAGGGGCAAGAAGGCCCTCCTTGCCCATTTTCACAGAGAGGATTGGCCCTACGAAGTTGTAGGAACTGGTGACACCATCAGCCTTGGTAAGAGGACCGTTCAGTTTATCGAGACCAGAATGCTCCACTGGCCAGATAGCATGTTTTCATATATCCCCGAGGATCGGCTTCTCATTTCCAGTGATGCCTTTGGACAGCATGTGGCTACTACAGAACGATTTGATGATGAGGTCGATCTCTCTATGCTTCTGGGCCATGCCGCTAAGTACTATGCGAACATCATCCTCCCCTATTCCAACCTGGTCCAGAAACTCTTGTCTCAGGTCAAGGAGATGGATCTCAAGGTAGACATGATTGCCCCTGATCACGGCCTTATATGGCGTGGGAATCCTGGAAAGATACTTGCATGCTACGATGAATGGAGTCAGCAGAGGAGCAAGGTCAAGGCCCTTGTTATCTATGATACCATGTGGCACAGCACTGAAATGATGGCAAAGGCCATCGTGGACGGATTGGCTCAAGAGGGGGTCAGTGTTCAGCTGTTTGATCTCGCAACCAATCATCGGAGCGACATCATAACCGAGGTTCTCGATGCAGGAGCACTTGTATTTGGCTCTCCAACCCTTAACAATGGGATGCTTCCGCGGATGGCTGACCTCCTCCACTATATGAAGGGGTTGCGGCCTGCCAGCAAGATTGGGGCTGCCTTCGGTTCATATGGGTGGAGCGGAGAGGCGGTGAAGTTGATGAACGCCACCATGGAAGAGATGAGGTTCATGGTTATCGATCCCGGGATCAATGTCCAGTATGTGCCTGCACACGATGACCTGAGAAAATGCGTGGAGCTGGGGCGCAGGGTGGCTCAGGCACTCAAGGAAGGAGTCTAGGGCCCTCTTGTCTCATTTGTGAGAGGAAAGAAGAGTATAGAAAGAATTCATGAGGAGGCATTATGCCGAAGAATGAAAATTTGATCAAGATCTTTGAATACGCCCTTAACCAGGAGGAGACCGGAAAGGCATTCTTCGAACACTCATTGCAGCGGATGGGCATGGGAGCTGCCATGAGTGCGTTCAAGCGCCTGATAGAGGAAGAGCAGAGACATATCGAATTCATCAACCAGATCCTAAAGGACCTGAAGGAGGGCGAAGAAATCAACCCATCAAAAATAAAGGAAGTAGTCCTGGAGCCCACCAACTATTTTGACGCACGGGCAAAATCGGAATTTCTCCAACAATGTATCGAGGGTTCTATGGTACCTGATGTTACCGTTTTTAACACAGCCTGGCTTATTGAGCGAGATCTGAGCGAGTTCTATGCAAATATGGCAAAGAACACCGAGGGCAAAGCCAAGGAAGCTTTTACTATGCTCTCAGAGTGGGAAAAGGTTCATGAAGAATTTTTCAGAGAATACCGGGATAAGCTCTCCGAAACCTATGCGAAGATGCCCTGGGGAGGTTAATGTCACCTATCTATCCTCTTGTTAAGAGCAACATGACATTCCAGGCAGAGGAAGGGCGTAGATACATTAATACCAAGTTGCATACAAACGGCTACTATTTATAAACGTCATTGCGAACGAATGTGAAGCAATCTCAATAGGATAGATTGCCACGTCACTTCGCTCCTCGCAATGACATGATTGCAACTTGGTATAAGGAGGCAGCAGATGGATTTTCCTTCTTTTTCTCTGGATACCTCATTGCTAGAGGAGGCAAGGGAGCCGGAGCCGGAAGCCACCTATGATCTTCTGATCTTGGGTGGTGGTCCGGCGGCCATGAGCGCAGCGGTTTATGCTGCCCGAAAGATGATGAACCTCGCCGTTATCACCAAGGACTTCGGTGGCCAGGTGCGAGAGACCTCGGAAGTGGAAAATTGGCTTGGGTTTCAGAGCATCAACGCCAAGGATCTTGCTGATCGCTTTGAGGAGCACGTTAAAGGCTTTGATATAGCTGTCAGCCTGGGTACTGCTGCTACGGAAGTCAACAAAGAGGGAGACACCTTCAAGGTCCGGACAGACAGTGGGAAAATATATTCGAGCCGGACCTTGATCCTGGCCACCGGCAAACGCCACCGTCCACTCAACGTTCCTGGGGAGAAGGAGTTGGTGGGACGGGGCGTAGCCTACTGTGCCACCTGCGACGCACCCTTGTTTAAGGGGAAAAAGGTGGTTGTGGCCGGCGGTGGTAATTCGGCTTTTACCACGGCCGTGGACCTGTTGAAGGTGGGGACAGAGGTCACTCTTGTGAACTTCATCAAAGGGTGGCAGGCGGATGAGGCTCTCCAACAAAGGGTGAAAGAGACCTCCGAGGTGAGCCTACTCGATTACCACCAGGTTGTGAGGATCGAGGGCAAGGGTCGAGTTACCGCTGTGGTTGTCAAGAACCGGGAGAACGAAAAGGAGGAGAGGCTTGATACGGACGGGGTATTCGTGGAGATTGGGCTCTTACCCAACAACGAGTCGTTCAGGAACCTCGTCGAATTGAATGAGCACGGCGAGGTGATCGTGGATTGCTCCTGCAGGACCAGTGTGGAGGGCCTCTTTGGTGCTGGCGACGTCACCGCCGTCCCCCATAAGCAGATTGTAATCGCCGCCGGCGAGGGGGCAAAGGCCGCGCTATCCGCCTACGATTACCTCATCAACAAATCTTTACTCTAGCGAGGTGCGTCAGGGAATGCTGAAAGAAAAAGACAGGAAAAAACTGATAGAAATGTTTGAGAAAATTGAGCACGATGTCACAATCGTTATGTTCACCCAGGAGACGGAGTGTCCCCACTGTGAGATGATCAGGACAATGCTTGAGGAGGTCTCCGGCCTTTCAGACAAACTCTCT
>JABXJY010000230.1 GCA_013375385.1 Desulfobacterales bacterium | reverse complement strand
TCGTCGTACCTCACTGCCTCGAGCCATTTCTTACCGGCCTTGTCCACGGTTTTCTTGGTCCAGATCTCAATCCCTATACCAAAGGGGTTGTTCACCGTGATAGAGGCAAATGTGTTGGCTCCACTCCCAAGGGCAAGTTCTGCCAGCATGCTACCCATAACCTCATCGAGGCCAATGATGTTAAAAAAGTAAGGCCCAATCTCTCGAAGCTTGGGGCTGGTAGAGGCCTCAGCGATCTGGATCACCTTTTTGGAATTGGTCCATTGTCCCGTGGGCAGACTTATCCCGCTTGAATAGGCCCCCACGATCAGAGGTACCTTGTTTATCTCTACGAGTTTGTGGACGGCATCCATTCCACCCTTGGCACTGGATTCAGTATCCTCCCAGATGATCTTTAATGGGCGGCCATCAATCCCCCCGGCGGAGTTGATCTCCTCTAACGCGAGTTCTTCCCCCCTCTTCATGTCGAGTCCTTGTACAGCATTTGTTCCGGTTAAAGGGCTGATAGAGCCAATAACTACGGGCTCGGCTGCCTCGGATGAAACAGAGATTCCAACAATTAACAGCCCCACCAAGAGGAATGCTCCGACTCCAAACAAGACTAATCTCCTCATCTTTTCCCTCCTCTTACGTTAAATTGTTACTCTTAATACCTCTGCCTCCTTACCGATGTTCAATTCTCCCTTTCCTCACCTCCTTTCAAAAGAGTGCCTAAAGTGAGCTAAAGTGATCTAAGGTGCCTAAAGTTATTAACAAAAAATATCTATTCAGGTTCCTACAGCAAGAAATCAAATCACAAAATCTGGCTCTTATATTTAATAAGTCTCCTTATATGTTGTTGCAGGTTAACATTTAAACTTTAGGCACTTATGACTTCTTACCCTCCCAGATAGGCCTCCCGGATCTTTTCATTGGATAGTATCTTATCCGCCCGGTCCTCAAATTCGTTCTGCCCCATCACCAGCACATACCCCCTGTCAGAGATACTCAATGACTGATACGCATCCTGCTCTATAATAACAATGGTCCTGCCCATCTTTTCATGTATATCCGTAATGGTTGAGAACACCTCTTCTGCCACCTTTGGAGAAAGACCTGCTGAAGGCTCATCCAACATGAGGAGTTCTGGGTCTGACATCAGGCCCCTGGCCATACCAAGCATCTGTCTCTCGCCACCACTCAGGGTACCAGCCTTTTGTTTGAGTCTCTCAGCCAGGATGGGAAAAAGCTGAAAGGCCTTCTCCATCCCTTCTCTGATTATCTCTTTACTCTGAATAAAACCGCCCATCTCCAGGTTTTCTCTGACAGTCAACGAGGAAAATACATTCCCAAGTTGAGGAACATAGCCAAAGCCTCTGTCGACCTTTTCATGGGGTTTGAGATGGGTGATATTATCCCCCTTCCAGTAGATATCCCCTCCAAAAATGGGTATGTAACCCATGAGGGCCTTGAGCAATGTAGACTTCCCGGCCCCGTTGGGGCCAATGATGGTTATCGCCTCCTCTTTTTCAACATAGATAGAGACTCCGTGTAAGATCTCCGATTTCCCATATCCGGCGACTATGTCATTGGCCTCGAGAATCTTCATGCAATAACTCCCTTTTCGAACTTCCGGAAAGGTAGGCCTCCAGCACCTCCTCGTTCTTTTGTATCTCTTCAGGCGTTCCCTCTGCAATCTTTTTGCCGAAATTGAGCACAATGACCCTATCACAAATCTCGCTGATAACCTTCATATTATGTTCTACCAATAAGATGGTCTGTCCTTTTTCGGCCCTTAGATTCTTTATGGCAATGATAAGATCTTTGACAAGGGTAGGGTTGACACCGGCCGTTGGCTCGTCCAGGAGGAGAAGGATGGGGTCTGACATCAATATCCTGCCCAGCGATAAAAGCTTCTTTTGGCCCCCGGAGAGATTTCCTGCATATTCGTTTCTTAGGTCATAAAGCTGGACAAGCTCAAGGATTTCATAGGCGCTCTTGAGAGATTGCTCATTCTCCCTCCTTATTTTCAAGGGATGCAGGAAGACATTGAGGATCCCTTCTCCGATCTGCCTCTTGGGAGCCAGAAGCAGGTTTTCCAATACAGTCATCTTTTCAGGCACTTCGCTTATCTGGAAGGTCCTGCCAACTCCCAGCATAGCTATCCTGTATGGCTCAATACCCTCAATCTTTTCACCTCTCACATAGATCTCCCCGCTATCCTTGCCATAAAAGCCGGATATCACATTAAACAGCGTGCTTTTTCCCGATCCATTTGGGCCAATCAGCCCCGTAATAGAGTTGGATTCCACACTGAAAGTCAGGCCATTCAGGGCTAAGATGCCGCCAAAGCTTTTATATACGCTTTCTACGTTGAGCATGATGCACGTTCACAAAAACGTTTTTGTTAGTGGTAACATATAGTAAGCATTCAGGTTTCAGCCGTCAGTCATCAGTGCTTGTTGGGCACTCAACAGACATTATAGTGAATGACCTAAATAAGTAGACGTTCAATAGACTGTCATTGCGAGCGAAGCGAAGCAATCTCGTGGGATTGCCGCGTCGCTCCGCTCCTCGCAGTGACGACTTTGTTATCTCATTCACTATAGTAAAGTGTCTTTTTCTCTTTGATCAATCCCTCCTTCATGAAAAGCATGGCCACAACAATCAGTAGCCCTATTGCCACCATTCTGAGGCTGGCTAAGGTGACCTCTTCGATAGGAAGGTAGTCCTTAAGGAATCGGGTCGAATTGTAGAATACCATTATTATGACTGCCCCTAAGATTGCCCCCCTGTTATTGGCCTTTCCGCCGACAATAACCATGGCCCAAATGATAAATGTCTCTAAAGGCAAAAACTGATTCGGGCTTATGAAACCATGATAGTGGGCCCAGAGGCAGCCGGCCAGACCCCCAAAACTACCTCCTATGGCCATTACCCTCATGCGAAATCCTTTTACATCCTTGCCCAGGGCCTGTGGAAGGTTGTCTCCCGCCCTGATACTCTTTATTACCCTCCCAAAAGGAGACCGGGTAAGGGCACTGATGATTAGGTAAGTTGCCAAGAGGCAAACAAGAACAATTGCCAAATAAAAGAAGGGGTATGTATAGGCTGAAAAGAGTGATCGAAGGGGCTGCGGGATACCTCCAATGCCAAAGGAACCCCCCTGGTAAGGCCCTCCACCCACGACCCAGTCCTCATTGAGAAAGAAGATTCGGACGATTTCTGCAGCGGCAAGTGTGGCAATAGCCCAGTAGTCTTCCTTGAGGTTAGCTGTGGGGATGGATATGACATACCCAAAAAGACCAGCGACAACCATTCCTCCCAAAAGACCAAGGATAAATGGCATCTTAAATACCAGTACAACTATGGTGGATGCATATGCCCCCAGGCAAAAAAATGCCACCTGCCCGAAATTGGCCAGTCCGGTAAAACCATACTGGAGATTGAGGCTCAGGCTCAGGATAGCATAGATTCCCATCATGATGGCCAGATAGACCAAGAAGTTAACGAGTCCCATCAACCCTCCTTTTTCCTTCCCAAAATCCCGCGAGGTCTTACGAGCAATACCAAAATCAATATGACAAAGCTGATGGCTGGCTTGTAACCGGTGGGGATAAATAAATCCTGAGAGAAATCGAGCATTCCCCCGAGGTTTACTATCTTCCCAAAATTGATATACAGGCCGAAGTTTTCAGCAAAACCGAGTACCAGGGCTCCCAGCATAGCTCCATAAGGATTGCCTATACCCCCCATTATGGTGGCGCAAAACACTGGAACAATGATGGCAAAACCCATGTAAGGAAGGATGTATGTTTCCATGCCTATCAAGATACCACCCAGAGAGGCAAAGGTGACGGCTATAAACCAAACCCAGGTGATGATTTTCTCAGTGGCGATACCACTTGCCTGGGCTAGCTCAGGGTTGTCAGAGGAGGCTCGCATGGCCTTTCCCAATGTGGTGTGATGAAGCAAGAGATGAAAGGCCAACATAGCGGCTAGTCCTACAAGAATAATCCAGATCTGGAGCGGTGTAATTCGGAAGTATTCGGTAATGATTGGCTTTTGTAACGCTACCGAGTAATTCTGGGCATCGGCTCCCCATACAGCCCTTACCGCGTTTCTCAGGGCAATGGCTATTCCCAGTGATGTCACCATGATGATGATGCCACTCGAGCTTCTCATCTTCTTAAATACTGCCCTGTCAACTAATATGGAAAAGGCTCCGGTTGCAAAGGAGGCTAGTATCGCAGCAGGTATA
>JABXJY010000229.1:2399-4291 GCA_013375385.1 Desulfobacterales bacterium | reverse complement strand
GCTGCCATCAAGGCCGGGGAGATCGACATGATCGACCTCAGCGATGCGGGTGGAACAGACGTCTACCAGGCCCTGAAAGACGACCCCAACATCAATGTCATGCCATCTACCACGGGCCAGACCCGGTTGCTCCGTATGCGGGTAGATATGAAACCCTGGTCCGACAACCGGGTGCGCATGGCTTTGAAGCTCTGTCAACATCGGGAGAAGATCCTGGCGCTGGCGTACTTCGGTCAGGGCATCCAGGGTCAGGACTTCCACGTCTACCCCAAGCATCCCGAATACTGCCAAAAGCCCATTCCCAAGTACGATCCACAGCGGGCCAAGCAACTGTTGAAGGAGGCGGGGTATCCCCGAGGCCTGGACGTCAACCTGGCAGTTGGCAGCGGCTGGACCGATATTGTGCGGTACGCCGAGGTGCTCAAACAGGATGCCGCACCCGCCGGCATCAGAGTCAATATCCAGACCATGCCCACCAGCCAGTACTGGGAGAAGTGGACCGAGGTGGATCTGGGTATCACCCCCTGGACCCACCGTCCGCTGGGAACCATGGTGCTGAACCTGGCCTACATTGCCGACGATGAGGGCAAACCGGTGCCATGGAATGAGACGCGATGGGTGGACAGAGAGTTTTCCCAGTTGCTCGAGAAGGCCAACGGGACACTGAATGTGGACGAGCGCCGCAAGATCTTCTGCAAGCTGGAGGAAATCCAGATGACCCGTGGCTCCATCGGCATTGCCTGGTGGCGAAACGTCTGGATGGTTACCAGGAAACCGGTTCAGGATGCCGAGTCCCATCCCACCCTCTACATGCTCTACAACAAGGTATGGCTTAGGAAAAAGGCATAGGCAGGATTCCTGGTTCAGGCAATCTAGCACCTGAACCAATGAAACTGCTTGATCAGCTACTCTGCGGGGCCCGGGGCGTCGACAGCCCCGGGTCCTCGTGCAGTATACACGGTTTGGCCAATGGCGAAGTTTATCGTACGGCGATTCTTTTTGCTCCTGCTTACCATGATTCTTGTCTCGGTTGCCGTCTTCCTCATCACCGAGTCCTCACCGGGAAATGTTGCCCGAAACGTTCTGGGCAGTTTTGTCACCCCAGAGCAGGAGGCATCTTTTCTGGCTCAAATGGGCCTGGATAAGCCTGTCTACACGCGTTACCTGTACTGGCTCATGGGCAGTGACTGGCACGCATCCAGGAAGGTCGGCCTGCCCCTGAAACGGATCACCACAAAAGAAGGTTTCGAGGAGTGGTGGGCTGTCAGAGAAGATGGGGCCCTGATCCGATGGAAGCTCCAGGGGGAAGATCTGATCGCCATGGTTAGGCTCGCGGACGGCACAATCAGTGAGTACGCGAATAATGAGAGGTGGCGGAGACACGAGCAAGGGATGAGCAGCTTCTGGGGGCTGGACAGCCAGAACCATGTGGTGAAATGGGAAAAGGGCAGCGATCTGAAGGTGTGGACCTTTGTCATGGGGACCGGGTGGATGGAGACAACGGGCGGCCCTGTTGACTATATACCCCTGAAGAAGGGATTCATTCGGGGGGATCCTGGGCTCTCGCTCCGAACGGGTCGCGCTGTGGCGAAAAGCCTCTTTATTCGGCTGCGCAACTCACTGGTTCTGGCCGGGCTCGCCTTTCTCTTTGTCATGCCCCTGGCCCTGTTTCTCGGTATAATCGCAGGGCTGAAGGAAGGAACTCTGCGGGATCGTGTGCTCTCCGTCGGCGGCATGATGTTTTCGGTGACCCCTGAATTCGCCACCGGAATCTTTCTCATTCTCATCGTAGCTGTATGGCTCGGACTGGTTCCCGGGGCTACCGTCTTCGGTGAGAAAGCCCCCTGGGAGCGGCCGGACATGCTCATCCTGCCGGTTTTAACCCTGACCCT
>JABXJY010000229.1:0-2299 GCA_013375385.1 Desulfobacterales bacterium | reverse complement strand
GGGGCTACCGTCTTCGGTGAGAAAGCCCCCTGGGAGCGGCCGGACATGCTCATCCTGCCGGTTTTAACCCTGACCCTTATAGAGCTGGGATACGTGCTTCGTATCACCCGGGCCAGTATGGTGGAGGTCATGCGATCTCCCTACATCCGCACTGCCTTTCTCAAGGGGTTGCCGTACTGGCGGATAGTCTTTAAACACGCCGTGAGAAACGCCTTGATGGCGCCCATCACGGTGATCATGCTCCACGTCAACTGGCTGATGGGGGGAATCGTGATTGTGGAGGTGGTCTTCGGCTATCCAGGCCTGGGCAAGTACCTCTTGGATTCGGCCCTGTACAAGGACATAAACGCCCTCGAGGCTGGAGCTATGGTGCTCGTCACGGTTGCTGTGGGGACGCAGCTTATCGCCGATATCATCTATACATTCTTGAATCCGCGTATTCGGTATACCTAGGTGAATGTTTCGAACCAAAGGAAAACCTGGTCGTAACCATATGAATCAGGAAACATGGGAAAAGAGGTGGCAGTGAGTAGAGACGCAACCGCCTCTATCGGGGTGGAAACAAGAACGAGGCACCTCAGGCGAATCTGGGAGGGGGTGTCCATCATCTTTGCATCCAAAACTGCGATGATTGGACTGGCCATTGTCTTGTTTTGGGTGATTGTGGCGATTTTTGCCCCGTTTCTGACACCGTACACGCCATTGGAGCAGGACTGGAAGGCCCCGAATCAGGGACCATCGAGCGCGCATATCCTGGGCACAGACGAGCTGGGACGGGACCTGTGGTCCCGACTGATTTACGGAGCGCGCGTGGTTCTGGTGATACTGCCTATATCGGAAAGCTTCTTGCTACCCGGGGGGACGGCACTGTGGGGGGTCTTTGCGGCACTGCTCGTAGGGACGACGCTCGGACTGGTCAGTGGGTACTACGGGGGGTGGCTTGATGAGATCGTCATGCGCCTCCTGGACGCCATGATGGCTGTTCCCATCATCCTTCTCTACCTGATCATCATGTCGGCCCTGGGCGCCTCCGCTGTGAACGTGGTGATCGCCATCACCATTGTGGGGACACCCGGCATTGCCCGACTGGTTCGCAGCCTCACCCTGGATATCCGAACACGGGAGTACATCCGGGCCGCAGAGACCCGAGGAGAGAGTCCCTGGTATATCATGTTTGTTGAGATCCTGCCCAACGCACGCGGCCCCATAATCGTGGATGCCATGCTACGCGTGGGGTATGCTATCTTTGCTATGGGGACGTTGGGGTTTCTGGGCCTGGGATTGCCGCCGCCGTCTCCTGACTGGGGCAGCATGGTGGCCAAAGGACGGGAGTTCATCCTGGCTGGTAGCCCCTGGGCAGCCCTGTGGCCCTCTGTGGCCATTGCTTCACTGGTGGTGGGCTTGAACCTGCTGGCCGATGGCCTGCGGGAGGAGTCGATGCGGTATCAGTAATCAGGGTCGATTGTTGTCCCTTGAAAGGGACAGACAGCGAGTATGTCAATGAACAGAAGCGATAATGCAAAATCGGTCTCGGTCCTCGAAGTAGAGGATCTCACCATTGCCTATGAAACGCGCAAGGGAGATGTGGAGGCCGTCAGAGGAGCTTCCTTCCAGGTCAGAGAGGGCCAGACCGTTGGCCTGGTGGGCGAGTCAGGGTGCGGCAAGAGTACGATTGCCTTTGGCATTGTCAATTTCCTCGGGCCCAATGGCAAGATTGTGGATGGAAGTGTCCGTTTTCAGGGAAAAGAGCTGGTCGGCCGGTCAGAACGGGAACTCAAGACCCTTCGAGGTGACAGGATTGCCATGGTGTACCAGGATCCCATGCAGGCCCTTAACCCCTCGGTGCGACTTGGGGAGCAGCTTGCCGAGGTCCTGACCTACCACCAGCGGATCTCAGAAGATGAGGCCTGCGAGCGCTCCATCCAAATGCTCAAGCGGGTTAACATGCCCGATCCCGAAGATGTAATGAGGCGCTTTCCGCATCAGATCTCGGGCGGTCAACAACAGCGGGTTGTGATAGCCATGGCCATGCTCAATAACCCGGCCCTGCTAATCATGGATGAGCCCACAACGGCTCTGGACGTTACCGTGGAAGCAGCGGTACTGGATCTGATCGAGGAGCTGAAAAATGACTTCCAGGCGGCCAACATCTTCATCACCCACAACCTGGGCGTGATTGCTCGGGTGAGCGATCAGCTCTGCGTGATGTACGCCGGTCAAATGGTTGAGAGGGGTCCCGTGACCGAGATCTTCCGAAACCCGCGTCACCCCTACACCATGGGACTGTTGGCCTCCGTAC
>JABXJY010000491.1 GCA_013375385.1 Desulfobacterales bacterium | reverse complement strand
GATTACATCGAAAAAAAGATCCGTGAAGAGATGGAGAAGATGCAAACCTGACACATGAATGTCGACTCTATGGAGGAGGTTGAAGGCATGAGACTCAAAGACAAGACAGCACTCATCACCGGTGGAGGAAGGGGTATCGGCGCAACGACAGCCTTTCTGTTTGCGGCCGAAGGGTCCAGAGTAGGAATCGTTGATCTTAGAGATGAGGGCTTAAAAGAGGTTGGGGCTGAAGCCAAGAAACGGGGATTTGAGTTCAAGACCTTTGTTGGGGATGTTTCGAAGAAGGATCAAGTTGAAAGGGTGTTGGAAGAGTTTATCCAAGCCCTTGGACGGATCGATAGCCTGGTTAACAATGCGGGGATCGCCATATCCAGGCCTTTTCTGGAAAAGACTGTCGAAGACTGGGTGAAGACACTGGAGGTCAATCTGGTCGGGGTATTCCTGTGCTCCCAAGCCGCAGCGAGATACATGGTAAAGCAGAAATCAGGTAAGATTATCAACATCTCCTCAATCCGAGGGATCGATCACTGCGGCCGGGAGGGGATCATGGACTACTGTGCTTCCAAGGGAGCAGTGATCAATTTGACCAAGACAATGGCAAAGGAACTGGCGCCCTACATCAATGTTAATACGGTCGCTCCGGGACACACAAATACCGAGATGACCAAGTCATTACCCGAAGAAGTGAGACGAAACATGATCGAGGGGTCTTACCTCAAGCGATTGGCGGAACCGGAGGACATCGCAAAGGCGATTCTGTTTTTGTCCTCCAATGATGCCGACTTCATCACAGGTCAGCTTCTTTTGGTGGACGGGGGATTCAGCCTGAAATGAATCAGCCCAGTCAGGCTATCGGAGAGTACACTTTATCCTCGATTTTCGGTGGGATTTATTGCAATGTTTTTATCGTCCCCTGACTTAGACAATAAGGATCTTCCCCGTTTTTTCCAAG
>JABXJY010000228.1 GCA_013375385.1 Desulfobacterales bacterium | reverse complement strand
AGATTGGACGAAAAGGCGATATGAAGCGAATTAGGGCTGATCGTCAATAATCACCAAATTCCACACGTTCCTCCTCCCCTACTTTGACAACCCAGGAATCAGCGAGTTTCAACATGGCCATTATCTTCTTTCCCTCCGTATCGGCCTCGGTCTGGTTTCTGAAAAAACCGACACGGAGCCTCATCCAGTCCTTTCCCTTTACCTTGGCACGGGTGACATAAGCCGGGTACCCATTGTTAATGAGCTTAATAGCGAGAGGAATGATCTTTCCATCGGTTGTGGCGGACAGAACATTAACTGCCCACACGTTATGAACCCTCGTTCTTAGATTCTCCCTTACCTCATCAGGGGAGATAGTTTTCAGCCTTACTCCCTCGGGAAGCTCCCGGTCCGGAAGGATTTCTCCCAACTTTAGCTTACCAAGTTCGTCCATGTTGAGGCGATAGAGGATAGGCCATTTTAATGAGTCTCCGTACACATCCTCTCTCGCTGCTATAGCGGATAGGCTGTCACCCTTTTTGACGGTATAGTATCCAGTTACTTCCTCCACTGCCGTTTCTTTTTCCCTGGCATCTGTCTCTGGGATCGTCAATGCCTTTTGTTCAAGGGCCGCGGTCTTCACCTCTTCAGCCTCCTTGACCACTGTGTTGGCCTTTTCTTCCTCATTGGTCAGTGGAGTTTTAGCCTTTTCCGGGACAGGCATCTTGATGGGTTTCACCTCCTTGATCTTTTGTACCGGAGGAGGTTCTTCCCTCGAACAACCTCCGCACCATAGGGAAAGTGTTAAGCAGATGGAAATTGCGGTTGCTGAAGCCTTCATCGCTCCCTCCTACACCTAAGGGGGTCAAGCTATTCATTTTGAATATGGTTATCTTCTATATACCAAAGATTCTCTTGAAGAAAAAGCCTGATTCTCAACTCTGGTGTGAATATTCTCGGCATCATGTCTTTAGTCCAGTCGCCCCCGGATATGTAGTGTACCGGTCCGATAATGAAAGGACCATCTGGAAAAGGCAACTGAAATTAGATTTCGGAACCTTTTCTTCCGATTATTCAACGAACCTGAACTTCTAGTTCCTTTCTTTAATCCCTCGTCCATTTCAATACGTTAGACTTATTTCATCTCGGCAAATGGATAGTCAACTACCTATTTGACTGGATTCATCAGAACTGTCGGTTCCTGTAGGGGTTGCATCCTCAAGATATAAAGAGTGAGATTTCAACAACTTAGAAATTTGGAATGTCTTTTGCGACCTTATCTGGTGAAGCTTTAATGAAGCTGATCAAAACTAAACCAAATAAGGGAGTAAGGAACAGTCAGCTGGAGTTCTCCCGCAAGGAGAAGAAGTAAGGTAGATTCCTCAGAGGCTCTTATTACAAGGTCCGCCCTCTCGTATGTCGGCTTTTTGGGTTCGCATGTCGAAGAAACAAATTCGGAATTCTAGGGTTTTGCCCATGCCGGTTCATGAAAGAAAGAAGCCCCGAGATTGTGAACAGGGCCGCGGTGGGAATTTCTCATAGACATGATGTTCCAGTATATCAGGATTGTTTTATGCACGTCGCATCTTTGCATCCTGGCATAGGGTACCGGTTGCTTCCTTTGAACTTGGCGTTCAGAGGGGCTCTGGAGTATCTTTATTGAGAAAGACCTAGAAGCCTGACATATAGGAAAGCCTCCTAACTTCCGCTTTTGCCCCTTGGATAAAAGGCACCACCTGCTACCGGAAAACAGATGCATCATGGTTCTCATTGTACTTCTCGGTGCTATCGCAGCGGAGTTCGAACTGCAAACTGTGCCTATCGAATGTTTCGCTACTATGTGGCTGAAGGTAACTCCATTTTGGACATGCCGCAATCAATTGCTCTGATCGACTCGATCTCAATCGGTGACCCGGTAACCGCGCCGGAGCCAACTTCACCACTATCGATTGCGGAGGCAGACATTCAACTGCTACCGCTCATCAGCCGCTTGAGTCGGGCTAGCTCCCGGAAGGTGGTAACCGTATAAAGGATTACTATAGTAAAGCCTTCTTTATTGGTGATCTTTGTTATTGGGGAAACAAATATCAAGGGGAAGGCCCCAAAGAGTGCCGAGATCAGCGCGGTATAGAGCAGCGGGAAGAATGCAGAATCTACGTTGAATCCCGAGATGATACAGGAGATCAACAGGAAGAGCGCATTAAAAAGGAGCACAAGCCCCACATATCTGAGGATTATCTGCGGCCTCATTTTACTAGCCGTCCCCCAGCTTTTACTCGGCTGGCTCTGTTTGACAAAGGCAAGACCAAGCAATATAATATATCTTTAGAGTCCAAAAAGGATTCAGCGCATTTATGCCTATGCCCCGTTGTAACCATCAGAGTCTGGTCTTGCTCACCCCACAGGACAAAAAACTGCGCTGCCGCCACTGTGATTTAACCATTGATGAACAAGAACTGGCAGATGGCTACTGTCCTGAGTGCTATGAGGTTTATGGCGTAAGACGCCGTGATTTTGAGCAGCTTGAACCGCAGGACAACGGTAAAGCCCAGTACAGGTGTGAGGAATGCGGCATAATTATAAAGTGGTGAATCCTTAAGTTCCCTAGTATAAGACTTGTCTATTGGTGGAAAGGATTTCTGGTCGGAAATATGTTGTATAAAAGGATGAAATATGAGTGTCGCGACCGCTCTTAAACACAACTTCGAAATCGGGGTATATAGACCGCCGAGTGAAGGAGGAAGTTATTCTCTGCTCATTAGGGTCACCCGCAATTGTCCTTGGAATAGGTGTGAGTTCTGCAGCATGTACAAAGGGGAAAAGTTCGAATTGAGATCACCGGAAGAAGTCAAGGCCGACATTGATTCAATTGCGGCAATCTGCAACAATCTAAAATCCATTTCCTGGAAGCTTGGTTACGGCGGTGAAATAAACCGGAATGTAGCCATCGCCATGCTGGAGAGAGAACCTGAACTCGATACCAGTCAGGGGTTTGTAATGATCTATAACTGGCTCATTTCAGGTGGAAAAACGGCCTTCTTGCAGGATGCCAACAGCTTAATCCTGCCTCCGGAAAAGCTCGTGGATATCCTCAAGCATCTACGAAAAACCTTTCCGTCTTTGAAACGGATCACTTCTTACGCCAGGTCCAAAACCCTGTCTCAGAGAAAGCTCGAGGAACTGGTGGAAATCCGCAAGGCCGGACTGGACAGGTTACATGTGGGCCTGGAAACTGGGGATGATGTACTGCTGAAAAGAATGAGAAAAGGGGTTAGGAGCCAAGAGCATATCAGCGGGGGCAGAAAGGCCATGGAAGCCGGATTCCAGTTATCCGAGTACTGGATGCCGGGATTGGGCGGAAAAGAAATGTGGAAAGAGCACGCCAAGAATACAGCCCGGGTGTTAAACGAAATAAATCCTCACTACATTCGGTCGCGTCCCCTTTCCCCCTCACCCGGTTCCCCTCTTTTTGAGACCTGCAGTAAGGGAGGATTTCACCTGCTGACACCTCGTGAACAGTTAATCGAGTTGAAGGTAATGATGGAGGGACTAAACGGTAGCTCCAAGGTCTGCTTTGATCACGCCGGCAATTACTGGAGAGGGCAACATGGCGGGCTTTTGTTCACCCAAAGCTATGAGGGCTATAGATTTCCGGATGAAAAACCACGGGTTTTGAAATTGATCGAAGAAGGCATAGAGGTTCAGAAAGATACCCCCGGTAACAAAGGCTTGAGGATGATGCTTTAAAGAGCGATATGATGCACTGGCCAGACAGGAATGCGATACCTTATGGATTTCAAGTTCTGACTTATTCTGAAATAAACACCACCCCAACCTTGCTCTTATGATGAGTCAGAGAAGTAGGTTGACAACGAATGCAGAGAACACGTGAGCGTATTACATAGAATTGAAAAAAAAGAAATAAGAGATTTACTGGGTAAGGGGTGGCTGACCCATGACGGTATGTGATTTTACCACACCTGCAAGGAATTAGGTATCGAAAGAGCGAATACCTTGAACAAGGCGGCGATACAATCCCTCGCTCCGATTGAGATGCGGAGGACTAAGAAGATCCTGGGAATGGACAAGGGGAAGATCGATACCATTGACGAGCTCAAGGATTTCATGCTTGAAGCCTTGGAGCTGATTCTGCCCGATTCAGTCTTTAAGAAAAGTCACTTTAGCGCACCTTCGAGAGATCTTCTGCACTGGGAGTGGGAAAGTGGGGAATGCTTCGCATACAAGGGCATGAAGCAGATAGGGATCTTAGATCAGTACAGTTGTGGCGTGATGTACAGGATCGAATGCTGGCTT
>JABXJY010000227.1 GCA_013375385.1 Desulfobacterales bacterium | reverse complement strand
CCACAGGGACTAATCCATCGGGAATCCGGACTTTTTCTCGAGTATGACCTACAATTTCATCGGCAAGAACATAAACTGGCACCCGGTATTCTTGGGCTAAGGCAAAGGCTTTATATGTTAATTCAAATGCTTCCTGACACGAGGAGGGCATTAAGGCGATAATCTCGTAATCACCATGGGAGCCGTATTTGGCCTGTATGATATCCTGCTGGCTTGGCGCAGTGGGCATCCCTGTGCCAGGACCCCCTCGCATAACATTAATTACGACGATCGGTGCCTCCACAACGGCTGCATAACCAATACCCTCCTGCATGAGACTGATCCCCGGCCCTGATGACGCTGTGCATGCCATCATTCCTCCAAAGCAGGCGCCGATTGTCGCGCAAATACTGGCTATTTCATCTTCCATCTGCATGAAAACGCCGTTGATATGTGGCAGGATTCTGGCCATTAATTCGGCTATCTCGGAGGCAGGAGTAATTGGATACCCGGCAAAAAAGCGGCAACCGGCCGCTAAAGCCCCTTCTACGATGGCTTCGTTGCCTTGAAGTATTTTGATTTCTTTAAAAGATTCCTGTCCCATACTCCACCTGGAGTGTCATTTGCACACACAGTACTTGATATGCATAAGACCAATTTGTGCTGACAACCATCAACGCAATAATACTCGTGAGTATATATCAGCATCAACGGATTGAATACAAAAAAATATATGAGTGGGCTCGAGGATAAGAGGCATGATGTGCCTGCCTTTTACCGGCCCAGCTCCCAGATGTCAACACTAAGATGGAGGACGCCCTGTTAAATAAACAAAAAATTGGCCTTGCCATTGGCAGTCGTGCTGTACATTTTTTGGTAGCGCTCAAGAAGGGATACCGTGCTACGTTTCGGAGACGGCTCTCAAGTTAGAAGCTTGGTACTGCTACACAGGATAAAGCCCCGCACAGCTATGGTAGGCGAGACCCAGAGTGCGCTGATCAAGATGTTCGAGGTAGAATCGAGAAAAGATAACGGCCCAAGCAGTACAGCGCCATGGATTGGACCGGGTTATTCCTTGCATATGGAACGTATTGTCCAATCAAGCGCAAATAACTGCTTGCGCAAGCGTGTGTGAAGTGTTAAAAATCTGTTCGTTAGCTCAGCTATTTATGCTTTTTGACCATTTGGTTGCTCGAGCCATATACAACAACGTTTGGTAGTATCGGAAAAATGATCCAAAATTCCTTGCCTGACCACATATAAAGGGAATAGAACAAGAATAGATTAAATTACTATGCCGATTTTTGATTATATCTGTAAGCAGTGCGGCCGGGAATTTGAGACCTTTGTGCTTCGAGACTCAGATCGTATCCAATGTCCTGAATGCGGCAGTGAGTCAGTTAAGAAAGTACCCACTTCCTTGTTCAGTTGTACTGGTGTGCAACTAACCAAACGGCTTAAAATGGAATCAGAAGAGCAAATGGTAAGAGGACAGGAGTGGATGAGTAAACAAAAATTGAGAAAGAATAGGATTAAGATCTTATGAAGAGTTTACTCAGATTTTTTTCCGCACAGACTTAATTTAAAAACATAATCTAAATAGGTTAAAGAAAAGAGGAGAAAGAAGATGTGCCATTGGTGTAATCAACATGGGGATAGGGACCACAAGTGGTATGATAAGGCTGAGAACTACTTGTTTGAAAAGATTTTTCCTGATGAGGCGGCTCAGGAAGAGGCAAAGGATAAAGTAAAGGCCACGTTTGCCGAGACGGAGTGGCGCTATTCGGATCCGGAATTCATTCGTAACAAAGAGTTTCTTCAGAACAGAGCACACTCGGGCTTCGGATCCCAAATCATTACCAAGGAGGAGATGCTCAGGGTGCTCAGGGTGGCTGATGAAGCTGTTAAAAGAGAAGACAGCATCATGGTGGTGGGGCACTGTCCCTGCCGACTTGTATATGAGGGTGTTCGTGACTATGTCTGCATAGGATTTGGCATGCCGGTGACCCTGTCCATGGAAGTTGGATACGGAAGGCTGCCGAAAGACGGATTAACAGAATATGGGGGTGCGGAGTGGAGTCAGCTTCGCCGCGATCTCAGAAAGGGAGTCAAGGTCCCCCTCCAACTCGAGGAGGCAGAGGAACTCGTCGATGAGTGGGAAAGGCGCGGTTTATGGCATATTGTCATGAGCCGCGGGCGGCTCCCCTTAATAGAGGCTATCTGCAACTGCGAAAGAAGGTATTGCACATATTGGATGAACCGGTTTCGCAGCGGCGTGCCTGAATATGTCCTGAAGGGCCATTTCGTTGCCAGAGTAGGCCCCGCTGTATGTGTCAGGTGCGGTGAATGCTGGGATAAATGCCAGTTCGGTGCGCTGCATTATTCGGCTACCTCCGATAATGTCGACATCGATCCTACTTTCTGTATGGGATGTGGCTTATGTGCCAGTGCTTGCCCGAATGACGCAATCGAAATGATCCCGAGAGAGGAAATACCTATCGCCAAGGACTTATGGTAGGAGGTTAAAGAATGCTGCAAACATCGAAGTCAGAGTTTTTGGAAGTGATTCTCGATGACCATGCGAGCCGGGCGATTACCCAAAATGGTATCGAGATCACGATTGATCGACACAAATGTATCTATTCAATGTATGACCCTAAAGGCTGTAAGAAGTGTCTGCAAATTTGCCCTGTTCGGGTTTATGCCACAAGGCCTATTGAGAAAAGGGACTTTTCCATACCGCCTCGGGAACGGATCGATCCCACAATATGGGTTATTCTCCCGACATGGGCGGACTGGTGTAACGGATGCGGTGCCTGCGTGGAAGAATGCCCGAAAGACGCTATCACGGTTCAGTTCGGAGAGGAGCTTATAGCGCCTTAGCCCTTGATTGGCCCAGTGGCGGGTCACGCTCCTTCTGACAGACACGGATTCTGATGAAATAGGGTTGAGCGGTCGTTAACTCAGCAGAGGGTATTCTCTTAACAGGAGGGGATTTCATGGATTTTGAACTATCAAAAGAGCACCGGGCTATTCGAGATGCAGCGAGAGAATTCGCTCAAAAGGAGATCGCACCAGTCGCCCATGAGCATGATCGAAACCACCACTTCCCGAGAGACATTATTAGTAAGATGGGAGAATTAGGATTCTTCGGGTGCCTTATTCCTGAGGAATATGGCGGAACGGATTATGGATTCATGGGCATGGTGCTCATTACAGAGGAAGTGTCAAGGTTTTCTAGCTCCATACGGGGCGCTATCAATATGCAGTGTACGGGCACCGCTTATAATATTCTGAAAAATGGAAGTGCTGAACAGAAACAAAAGTATATTCCTCCTCTGATAACCGCCGAGAAGCTCGGTTGTTTTGCCATGACTGAGCCAAATGCCGGTTCTGACACCTTATCGATGGAGACTTATGCTACCTACGAAAATGGGGAATATATACTAAACGGGACCAAGACTTGGATTTCTTACGCGACGGTGGCGGACATAACAATCTTGTATGCTTACACAGATCCAGATGCACGCGCAAAGGGTCTTTCGGCCTTCATTCTAGAAATGAACAGCCCAGGTGTCTCCACATCGGAAATTGATAAACTGGGTACCCATTCCTTTCCCTCGGGTGAGATCGCCTTGAATAACGTAAGGGTTCCTCAGGAAAACCTGTTGGGGGGGCCAGGTGAAGGAGCCCGTATTTTGTTCGGATCGCTGCCAGATACCCGCATTGGGTGTACGGCTGGTGCCGTGGGCTTAGCTCAAGCCTGCCTTGATGAGGCAATCAAGTACTGCAAGACTCGAACCCAATTTGGACAAGCAATCGGCAACTTCCAAATGAACCAGGCCCTTATTGCGGATGTGGCAATGAATATCGAAGCGGCTCGTTTGCTCCTCTACAGGGCCGCCTGGCAAAAGGATCAAGGTGTGAAGAACAACGTGCTTGAGACTTCGTATGCAAAGATGTTCGCTGCCAATGTTGTTGTGCAGGCGGCGACCGTTGCCATGGACGTCCACGGGGCCTATGGATATTCAACGGAATACCCGGCCTCGCGATACTACCGGGATGCCAAGATGTATCAAATTGTTGAGGGAACGACCAATATTCACCGCCTCATTATCGGTCTGGACAGACTTGGAATCCGCAAGGCCAACCGGTGAAACGGCAAGTTTCATTTTTTTACCCTTTCAGAACTTACACAAGATATTTCCCACTACAGTTTGAGCCCCTGTAAATTTGATTTATTGTAACATTTTAGCTCTTTGAAATTAACTGGTGAATGAGCATGGATATGTCTTTTTTTGTCTCATGCCCTCTATGTG
>JABXJY010000490.1 GCA_013375385.1 Desulfobacterales bacterium | reverse complement strand
CCCCCTTTTTAATTTTTCCTTTATTTATACTGGACCCTGGGGTCTAAATAGGCGTAGGTTAGGTCAACCATTACATTGACTAGCACCAGGATGACTGCAAGAAGAAGCATTATTCCGTTAATTAGCGGGCAGTCTCTGTGTTGGACACCATCTATTATTAGGCGACCCATCCCGGGTAGTACAAATATCCGCTCTATAATAACCGTGCCCCCAAGCAAGAAGGGCACCTGAAGTCCTATTATGGTGATTACCGGGATTAGCGCATTCTTCAGGGTATGCCTTAGGACGACTACTCGCTCCCCGAGCCCCTTTGCCCAGGCCGTCCTGATATAATCCTGCCTCAGCACCTCCAGCATCATGGTGCGGGTCATTCTCATGGTCACCCCAGTCAGAGCCATAGCCAGAATGATAGCCGGCACTATGAACATTTGCAGGTTACCTATTGGGTTCTCAGTAAAAGGGACAAGCATTATGGGCGGCATGTAGCCCCACCATAGTCCGGGGAAAACTATTACCAGCGTCCCTAGCCAGAAGCCAGGGACAGAGACACACAATATGGCAAAGGTACGGCCTATATAGTCACCCCACTCATCCTGCCGCAACGCTGAATATACACCTATAGGCAAGGCGATTAGTTGGGCTGTTATTAGCCCCATGACGGCAAGCTCAAGGGTTACTGGCCATGCACTGGCCAGTAGATCGACCACGGGTAGACCTCTCCACCAGGAATCCCCCAGTGCGCCTTGAAAAACACCACTGAAACCGCCGTCCGCTTGGGGAGCAACCCCCAGCCAGCGTCCATACTGGACAATTTGTGGTACATCCAGCCCCAGTTGGCGCTCAAGCATAGCTCTGTCGATTTCTATGTCTCCAGCTGATAGCACGTCTATTATGTTGCCTGGAAGAATGCGCATCACGAAGAAGATTATGAGACTGACCAGGAACATAGTGGGTATCACTAG
>JABXJY010000029.1:5847-17244 GCA_013375385.1 Desulfobacterales bacterium | reverse complement strand
TAGGGAAGAGCTCTCCGAGGAGCCTCATGGAAGAAAAGATGCCCGTATCTCCGGCATGCCAACCAGGGTAGCACCGGTGGCCTTTACAATCCGAGCCGCATCGGCTCTGTGATCAAAATGATCATGGGTCACCAGGACAACATCAGCCTTTATGATATCCTCTGCCTGACAGGCAGCCAATGGATTGTCCTTCAACCAGGGATCAACGATGATGGTTTTCCCTTTATCAGATGTAATCTGAAATCCGGCATGCCCAAGCCATTTGATTTTCTTACTTGCCATATCAGTACCCTCCTTTCTTCGAATAGTATCTGTTTTTTTAACCCGAATTTCGCAAGGGTTATTGAAAAGGGTTACCGTTCCTGTCATTGCGAGTCCCGCTTTCAGTTTCAGCGGGACGAAGCAATCTTTTGGTAAAGGGATTGCTTCGTCGCTTCGCTTCTCGCAATGACATTTTGAGAGCCTTGCGAAATTCAGGTTTGATCAATAGATCGTGTCAAACCACTATCATTTGCCTTCAGGGATTGAAGAGTCAGGTATCTTCAGAAATAGGTCCGGGTTGAATGAGCCAGGCAGTGATCAGGGAAGCTGGGGCCTATGAAGCGGGTTCCAGCACAACAAGGGCATCTACGGCTATCGGCCGGCTGCCAGATATGATAACAGGGTTGATATCGATCTCCTTTATTGCATCATTTTCCATACCGATCCTTCCAACATTGATGAGCATCTCTGACAATAGTTCCCTGTCAACGGCGTCCATACCCCTGATAGCATCAAGTATCTTGTGGGCCTTGATCTCATCCATCATCTCAAAGGCATCCCGTTTCTCCAGAGGTGCAAGGCGAAACGACACATCCTTCAAGATCTCGGTGAATATACCCCCGAGACCAAACATGACGCACGGTCCAAACTGGGGATCCCTGATCAATCCAATAACCAGTTCCCTCTTTCCCCTGATCATCTCCTGGACAAGGGCAGCAGCACCTTGAATACCGTTCATACCTGCCGTGATATCATTGAAGGCATCCAACGCCTCCCTGTCATCTCTGATATCCGTCCGAATGAGCCCTTTTTCTGTCTTGTGGGTTATCTCCGGCGCGCATCCTTTCATCACCACAGGATAACCTATCTCATGGGCTGCGGGGATAACATCGTCGCTGGTTTCGACCATTATTTCCCGTGTAACCGGGATCTGGTAGGAAGCCAGAATAACCTTGGATTCATACTCTGAAAGGGTCTTCCTTCCTTCCTTGAGGGCCTTATCTAAGATCTCCATGTAATCTCCTTCTTCTTATGGGGTCAGGCCTTGACATTTGACACAACGAATCATTTGGAACAAACTCTTAGATTATAGCGATTATGTCAAATGTCAAGGCCTGACCCCTTAATTCATCCCAGGAGAGATCTGGCCACGATGACCTTTTCTATCTCCTTGGTCCCTTCATATATCTCTACAATCTTTGCATCCCTGTAGATCCTCTGAACCTTGTATTCATCGATATAACCGTAGCCGCCGTGCATCTGAAGTGCCTCGTCTGCACATCTCACAGCTATCTCCCCTGAGAACCACTTTGCCATGGCAACAAGTGCATGATCCATCTTCCCACTATCCGCCAGCCATGCAGCCTCATAGTAGAGGTTTCTGGCGGCCCTGATCTTGGTAGCCATTTCAGCTATCTTGAACTGGTTTGCCTGGAAGGATGCAAGGGGGGCGCCAAACTGATGCCTTTTCTTGATATGGGCTATACTTTCCTCCAGGGCAGCCCTTGCAATACCAACGGCCATAGCACATATATGGAGCCTGGTAACATTAAAGAAGGCCATGAGCGCCCTAAAGCCATTGCCCTCTTCGCCTACTCTATTGGATGCCGGGACCCTGACATTTGAAAGGGATATCTCAGCCGTGTCATTTGCCCGTATCCCGAGTTTCCCATGCATCTTGGTTGCCTCAAATCCTGGTCTATCTGTCTCGACAATAAAGAATGCGTGCCTTCTGTGTCTGTCCGGGTTATCAGGATCTGTCTGACAGAAGACCAGGAGATAGTTTGCTATATCTCCGTTGGTGATAAACATCTTTGTTCCGTTAATGACATATTCATCACCGTCCCTGAGGGCCGTGGTAATTGCCCCGGTTACATCAGAGCCTGCATCTGGCTCGGTAATGGCTGTACCCGTGATGGCCTCCCCCTGAACAAGGGGAGGGAGGTATCTCTTTTTCTGCTCCTCAGTGCCAAACATCCCCAGGAGTTCAGCACCAAAGGTGGCAGTGATAACGGCATTGGCCATACCTGCATCGACTGCCCAGAATTCCTCTGTTATCAGGCAGTGTTCAAAAAACCCGAGCCCTGCACCTCCATAGGCCTCATCTATGAATACGCCTACAAAGCCAAGCTCACAGGCCTTTCGCCAGATATCCAGATCAAAGGTCTCATTCCTGTCAAACTCCTGGGCCCTTTCAGGGAACTCACCAAGTGCGAATTCCCTGGCTGCCTTCTTGATATCCTGCTGTTCCTTGGTGAGGGTAAAGTCCATTGCCTGCTATCCCTTCTTTGTCTCGAGTACCCTGTCTTTTAGAACGGGTACGATCTTGAACAGGTCATCCACAATGCCATAATCGGCTGTCCTGAAGATGGGGGCCTTGGGATCTTTATTGATAGCAATGATCGTGCCTGCCCCGCTGACACCAGCCATGTGCTGGAAGGCCCCGCTTATTCCAACGGCTATATAGACCTTGGGGCTGACTGATTTGCCGGAGGTCCCGACCTGGAGATGCTTGGGCAGCCAGTTCTTATCAACGATAGGCCTGGAGCAGGAAACAACCCCATTGAGGGCCTCGGCTAATTCCTTAACAAGGGAAATATTCTCTTCCTCTCCGATACCCCTTCCAACAGAAATAAGGAGTTCTGCCTGGCTTATGTCCACATCGCCGGCAGCGGTTTCAACAAATTCGATAAAATCCTTTTTCAGGGGCATGTCTTTCAGGGGGAAGTCTTTCTTGACTATCTCGGCCTGCCGGTCACCGATTCTGTCTTTTGAGAATACCCCTGATCTTATGGTAAGGATGTATCCGGCAGATGGCGCAAAGGAGACATCGGAAAAGATCTTTCCACTATACATCTGCCTCTGGGCAATAAGCTTATCATCCTTAAACATGATATCGATGCAGTCAGTGGCCAGGGGGAGTCCGGCCCTGACAGCCAAACAGGGGGCCAGCTCCATTCCCCGGGAGGTATTACCAATAAGGGTAAGGATCGGTTTTGACTCCTCAATCAATCCGGCTATAGTCTCTTTGTAGATGTCTGCATTGAAATTCTTGAGCCGCTCATCATCAAAGATGATTATCTTGTCAGCCCTGTCAGAGATACTTTCAGCAATGGGGCTCACTTCATGGCCAAGAAGGATGGCGGTAACGGTATGTGAGTGCTCTTGGGCGAGCTCACCAGCCTTCCATAGCATCTCAAATGTTATTTCCCTTATCTCACCAAGTCTATGCTCAGCAACAACGAATAGTTCGCTCATCTATTCCATCACCCCTTTCTTTGTTAGAATTTCAAGGAAATCAGAAGCGATCTTGTCCGGGTCTCCGGCAAGTATCTGAGCCCCCTCAGTTTCGGGAGGCAGGTAAACCTCGTCGATGATGGCCATGGGAGATAGCTCCTCATCAGACATGCCCAGCTCGGAGAGATCCATGACCTTGAGCTCTTTCTTGGCCGCCTTCCTGATACCCAGAATGGAGACATATCTCGGCTCGTTGATCCCTGTCTGGATAGCCAGTAAGGCAGGAAGCTCGATGAGAGAAACCTCACCGAGGCCACCTTCAAGCTCGGATGTGGTGCGGACCTTTCCATCCTCTATTTCAATAGCGGTTACCATATTGGCATGGGTAATGCCCAACTGCTCTGCCACCATCATGCCAACCATTCCGCAGTAATCGTCGTCGGCCAGGACCCCGGTAAATACGAGGTCAAATGGTAGATCCTTTACTACCCGGGAGAGCATCTTTGAGATCCCAAAGCTATCAAACCTGCTGGTGTCGCCCGCCTCGATCCTGATAGCCCTGTCAGCGCCCATGGCCAGACATCTTCTCAAGACCTCCTCATCATCCTCGTTACCGACGGTAATGGCTGTAACCGTTCCACCGTGTTTCTCCGTGAGGAGAACAGCCTCTTCGATGGCATAGTTATCCCAGTCATTTAAGACAAATGCAAGTTGGTCTTTTTTGATCCCTTTCTTCTGTCCATCAATAACAAGATCTACCTCCTCTGTAAGAGGCACCCTCTTGACACAAACAACAATGTCCATTTCTTGTTCCTCCTCTCTCAAAAATAGGTGATGTCAGGAGTCCGTTGGCAATTGTCAACGAACCCAATAGATTGTTCTCTGCTACCTTTCGGGACCGCTTCCCCGAATCTTATAGGGTACCCATAAAGAGCTCCATCAGATCAACTACCCTCATTTCCCCTTCAAGCCCGCTTGTCTTAATGGCATCATCGAAATTGAGCAGGCAAAAGGGGCAGGCGGTAACAATAACCGTAGCTCCTGCCTCGTGGGCCATGGCTACCCTTCTTTCACCCATTCTCATCTCTTCCTCCTCTATGTCATACCAGAGATTGACATCACCACCGCCACAGCAGAAGCTTCTATCCCTGTTACGTTCCATTTCGACTATACGGATCCCCGGGATCGAGGCAAGGATCCCCCTTGGGGCCTCATAGATGCCATTGTGCCTTCCCAGATAGCAGGGGTCATGGTAGGTGTATATACCCCCGTTGTCAAGAGATTTCATTGGCTTCAGCCGGCCACTTTGGATCAGGGGGAGAAAGAATTCGGTATAGTGTTTCACAACCCAATTGCCAGGATAGTCGTTTTTCAGGGTATTAAAGGCGTGGGGGTCTGTCGTGACAATCTGCTTAAAGGAGCATGTCTTGAATGTTTCCGTATTCCCTTCCACCAGGAACTGAAAGAGGCCCTCCTCGCCGAGTCTTCTCACCTGATGGGCTGAATCAGATTCTCCGGGACCAAGAATACCAAAGGTCAAACCCGCCTTGCTGAGACCCCTGGCAATAGCCATGGCTACCTGTTGTATCTGGGGATCAAAGGAGGCATAGCTGTCGACAAAGTAGAGGACATCAACCTCATCTCCCTGCTCAAGTATCTTGACAGAGACATCATCTAACTCTTTCACCCAATCTGCCCTTTTTGCGGGGGGTTTGCCAAAGGGGTTACCTGTCTTCTCAAAGCGCAGCAGGGCATCCTGGAAATCCTTGGGAATCTTAGCAGACTCAACCATGTGCCTCCTTAAATCTATCATCTTGTCGATATATTCGATGAAGACCGGGCATTCCTCCTCGCAGGCTCCACAGGTAGTGCACGACCAGATTTCATCAGGCTCAAGAACATTTCCTATCAGGGGAAGACCCTGATCCTGTGAATCACGTTTCCCTGCAAGACCAAAGATAGGCTTGCTTTCATAGGCGTAGTCCCTGATCTTTATGGTAACCTCCATGGGTGATAGCGGCCGTCCAACCGTATTTGCCGGGCAGTTATCAGAACACCGGCCGCATTCGGTACAGGTATAGAAGTCGAGGATATGTTTCCAGGTAAAATCTTCCACCTTCTCCACCCCCAAGGAGTCCAGTTCTTCAATATTCTCAACATCCCATCGGGGCGGTTTAATGGAACCCTTCTTAAGCTTCCTTAAGAACACGTTGGGGATGGCTGTGATGATATGGAAGTGTTTCCCAAGAGGCAGATAATTGAGGAAAACCATTATGGTCAGGATATGGAGCCAATAGTTCCACAGGTAGAGGGTCTTTAAGGCATCCTGACCGAGACCGTTAAACAGATAAGAGGCGCCCTGTGCCGCTGGCAGCCAGTAGGCCCTTTCTTCTCCAAGGAGGATCCCGCTTCCATCCATGGCAATATCAGTCACCATCAGAAAGCTGATCAGGCCGAGCACAAGATAGGCATGAGATTTATGGGCCTTTCCATGCCTGAATTCATATCTGGCAGGTCTCGATATGGCCCGCCGTAATATAGCTGCTATACAGGCAAAGAGAACCATAATCTCAAATACATCCTTGAGAAGATGATAAAGCTCTCCCAGTGAGCCGCCCATAAAGGGTAAAATAAATTCGGCCTTTAACCCGAGCCCATAGAGGGTTATGGTCCTCAGGGCAAGAACAACAAAACCCCAAAAGATCAAGATATGTAATATGCCAATCCACAGATAGCGAGGCTGTCGTTTCTGCAAGATACCATAGACAATGAGATCATAGACTCTCTGCCATAGTGAATCGAGGCGAAGATCCGGTTTGGCAGGCCTCAGCAAGAGATACCTTTTGTAGATGATATAGAGAAAGAGGGCAAGTCCGACCAGTAAAATAAACAAGGTAATGAGGAAACCGGGGATACCGAGATAGTGTTCAAGGGCAGGCTGAACCT
Organism: Desulfobacterales bacterium; assembly: GCA_013375385.1. Classification (GTDB taxonomy): domain Bacteria; phylum Desulfobacterota; class DSM-4660; order Desulfatiglandales; family B25-G16; genus JABXJZ01. The sequence continues at coordinate 10,800 of JABXJY010000029.1, read as the reverse complement.
TGTAATGCATGTATTCCTCCTTAAAGAAGTGAGCAGGCCAAGAATTTGCCAAAGGGATACCACAAGCTTCCATGGAGGTCAAGAGCTTTTGCTCGTATTTAAGGAAGGCATTTTTTCTAGTAAAATCGGGGTAATGGTCTTATTGAAGGAGGAGAGAGACACTTTTTGTTTTACCAATGCCTCTACATACGATATAATTGATAACAAAATGACCGTAGCATAACCGCCTTCTGCTAACAAGGCCCTGAAAATTATAGAATAGATGATGTGATGAACGAGGATACTAATGACATATATCGCAGGGGACTATCTGCCCTTATGCAATCCAGTGCCCTCATCAACTCCTCTCTCCAGACCGCTGATGTACTGAATTATGCCATGAAGGCGGCCGAGGAGTTTATGGAGGCTGAGGCCAGTTCGGTCTATGAGCTTGATACAGAAAAAGGAGAGATCTTTTTCAGGCTGGCCAGGGGGGAGAAGGGTGGAATTATTAAGTCCAGGAGGCTTAAGCCTGGTGAGGGAATTGCCGGGTGGGTTATTCAGAGCGGAAAGCCGATGGTTGTGGAAGATGTGCAGAAGGAAGGTAGATTTAGCGATCGGTTTGACAGGGAAACAGGTTTCAAGACAAGATCCCTCATCTGTGTTCCGCTTACCATAAGAGGAAAGACAATAGGTGCCCTTCAGGTCATCAATAAAAAGAATGGGGTCCCTTTTACCGAGGAAGACACTGAGCTCTTGACTGCCCTTGCACAGCAGATTGCTGTTGCCCTTGACAATGCAAAGCTTTACCAGCGATTAGAGGAAAACTTCGAATTAACCGCCGAGGAGCTCAAGATCACTCAACGAAAATTGATCAGATCGGAGCGCTCAGCAGCCATGGCCAATCTTGTCCAGGCTGTGGCTCATGAGGTGAGGAATCCCATTATGTCCATTGGTGGCTTTGCAGCAAGGATGAAAGATGGCTTAGACAAGAACCATAAATTCCGCAAGTATCTCGATATCATTCTTCAAGAGACCTCCAGGCTCGAAAAACTGGTTCAAGATGTGAGAGAGCTTTCAGAGATGCAGACTGTATATCTCCAGCCAGCCAACATGAACAATCTTCTGTCTGAGGTTATAGAGGGTTTTTCTCCGATTATGTCCAGGGAATCCATTGATCTGGCAGCAGATATTGAAGAGAATTTGCCTACCATTACTATTGATCGGGCACAGATATCGAGGGCATTGAAGAATATCATCGAAAATAGTATAGAGGCCTTGCCTACGGGTGGCACCATTGAGCTCAAGGCATGGACGGTAGATTCTCATATCCGGATTATAGTCAAAGATTTTGGTGTAGGCATAGATGAGGATAAATTTGACTCCATCCTCGATCCCTTTGTTACCTCCAAGGCAACAGGGGCGGGTTTGGGGTTGACTATGGTTTATCAGATCGTAAAGAATCACCAGGGTGAAATTGACATTAAGAGAGGGAGTGACAGGGGAACCGTCGTAGCCCTTGATATACCGGTAAATCTTAAATCTGAGATGGAGGGATAGGAAATGAGAGGGAATAAGGGTCTATTGCTCTTGGTTATTGCCCTTATTGCAGGTGGTTTGATGGTCTTCTACTTCAGTTATTATGGAAAGGAACGTGAAGAGCAACCACCCTTTCGGGAGGCGGAAGAAAGGGAGACAAAAGTCCCTCGTGAAGAGCCCCAGGTGGCACCCCGGGAAAAACTCGAGGACGTCTTGGAAGAAAAGGTAGTCGAGAGCCAAAAAATGAAGGTTGAAGATAGATGCCAGAGGATGGAAAGAGACCTCAAAGAGTTTTTCGCATATGTTGATAATCAGGACTATGTCAGGGAACTGGAGATAGGGGAAGACACATTCAGCCGTTTTAAGAGAATCCTTCATGACTTATCCTCACACCCTCCCCTTCCAGCAGGAGAAGGGCTTAGTTATGATATGATTATCGGTAATATCTACCACTTCTATAGGACCTTAGATCTAAAGGACCTACAGCTCATAAGACTCATTGGAAAGAATGAAGCAGATAGCATGGAGATCAACCTTGCATTGTTTCACCGATGGCTTATGTCAGGTGATGAATGCAGGCGAGAGGAAGGGTTGCCACCTTCTCTGGACAGCATCTACAGATATGCCGGTTTTTTGGTAAATTCTATTGGAGGAAGGGCCTATCTATTTCGGAGGGAAACAAGGTTGCGGCTACTTCTAACTTACTACTGTCTCCTGACTATCCATGAAGCTGACAAGAGGAAGATGAACAGTTTCGGGATCGATATCACTCCCTTCCTGGAGCCGTTAGCTGAAGAGATTGAGGACTATCGACTTCTCTATTTCCGGAGGGAATATACAGGTAAATTGATTGATATCAAGAACTATTATCTAAGAAAAAGGAAGACCTCTTGAGATTTTTCTAACCCTTATCAAGATACGCAAGGGTTGATTCCCAAAATTTTATATCATGCTTTAGTCTCTGGTAGAATTTTGTATTGGTTATGGCAATGCCACCAATTTCTGCCAGGGCCAGAATAAACTCCATCTCTTCCTTATCATATTTCCTTTCCTTTGCCGAATAGAGCCTTACCTCTCCGATAACATATTCTTTAACAAAGATGGGGACGGATAGTATAGACACGATACCCTCCTTTATCGCCTCATCTCGATACTGGATGTCCTTACTTGTAGCAACATCCTCTACAACAACTGTTTTTCCTTTGACTACATCCGGAATACTCTTAGCGGCTTCAAGAGGCCCTTTTTGAAGATATTCATTGCTCAGTCCCCTGGATGCAACCATCTCCAGCCTGCCAGTTGTCTCATTTATGAGATATATGCAGCATCCCTTTATACCCATAATCTTGATAAGTTTCTCTACCATGGAATCTAGGACCTCCCCTGAGTTCAGATCATAGAGGAGGTCTCGGGAAACCTCATGCAGAGTCCTAAAGAATTCGGTGGATCTTTTGGCGTCAAAGGTGGCCCTGGATACAGCTTTGATCCCATATTTCATGATTTCCACGTGATGAGCAGGCTCCAGGCCCCCCTTTTTGAAGAGCCTGGTCAGCTTTTCCTTCTCTCTCTCGTACATCCTGGCATTCAGTATGGCCAATCCAGCCATTTCTCCCAGGGCGGATACAAATTCGATCTCTTCCTCAGTAAACGATCTGGGGGCAGAGGTATATAGTCTCAGCATTCCAATTACCTTATCGTGAATCTGAACCGGTACGCTTAAGATGGAGGCAATTCCCTCTTCGGCCTTTTCACCGGGATACTGAATCCTTGGATCGTTTTGAGCATCAATAATCAAAACTGGCTTCCCCTCCAATACATCAGGGACACTCCTGTCTGCGTTGAGCGGCCCTTTACTCAAATACCTTTTGCTCAACAGATGGGATGCAACCAACTCCAAGTCATTCGTCTTTTCATTCAAGAGTCTAAGGCTGGCGGCCTTCAATTTCATAGCCGGTACGATCCTTTTTACAATAAGGGCCAGTACCTCTTTTGAATCAAGCACAGACAGGATAGCCCTTGATACCTCGTGGAAGATCCTGAAATATGCAATTTCTTTTCTTTCCATTTTTCCTCAGGAGAAGGCAGAATTAGGATTATAACTACAGGAAATATAGAGTAATAGCTCTCAGGGGTCAAGAAAATAGTAATCGTTCACCAGTATCGACTAACACTGCCAGTAATTACATGACTTTTTGTTTTACATCCGATCCTGCTTCTCCTATACTTCCTTTGCGAGAAAGAGGAGGGGTATGAAAGGTAAGAATCCCGGTGATCTGCCTGTTGGTCAGCATTGGATCGAGGAATGGCCTGTCAGGACAGCAGAACCACCACCTGATGTGGAACCGGAGTCCTGGACGTTAAGGATCACCGGTCTGGTTAAAAGGTCGTTGACCCTCAGGCTGCCGGAAGTCCGGGGATTTGGGGCGGTGGAAGTTGTCAGGGACTTTCACTGTGTAGAGTCATGGAGTGTTCCTGACAATACCTGGAAAGGGGTCCCTGTGCATCGGATCCTGGAGCTGGCCAATCCCTTGCCCGAGGCCTGCTATGCCATAGTGCGCAGCCCCGGTGGTTTCGAGACGAACCTGCTGCTTGAAGTGCTGCTACGGGCCGATACCCTTCTCGTATGGGAACGGAATGGGGAGCCCCTCAGTTGGGATCATGGCTACCCGCTCAGGCTTGTCGTGCCCGATCTCTATGCATATAAGAGTGCTAAATGGGTCTCAGAGATCAGGCTCTTGAGTGAGAATCGCCCTGGGACCTGGGAGAAGCAGGGTTATCATAGTGGTGCCGAGGTGTGGACAGGTGAGCGCTTTGAGCCCGAGTCAACTTAGAATGAGAGATATCCGTGGAAAAGGAAGATTACAAAAAGAGGGTGAAGCGCATAATTGAGATCCTGGAGAAAGAATATCCTGATGCCAGAACTGCCCTGACGTTTAGGAGCCCTTTGGAGCTCTTGGTGGCTACGGTCCTTTCAGCCCAGTGCACCGATAAAGTGGTCAACCAGGTAACCAGGGAGCTCTTCAAGAAATACAGATCCCCAGAAGACTATGCTGAGGTAGATCTGGCCGAACTGGAAGAGGATATCAGGCCTACCGGATTCTTCCGGAATAAGGCCAAGTCCATCAAGGGGTTCTGCACTACCCTGGTAGAGAGGTTCAACGGGCAGGTTCCGGGCAACCTCGAGGATCTTGTGTCTCTGCCTGGAATTGGGAGAAAGACCGCCAATCTTGTACTCTCAGAGGCCTTTGACATTCCAGGGATAGTGGTAGATACCCATGTTCTCAGGTTGAGTAAGCTCATAGGGCTGACCAACAATACTGATGCCACCAAGGTAGAATTCGATCTCATGGAGATTGTTCCGAAGGAAAAGTGGAAACTATTTTCAAACCTCCTTATCCTCCATGGCAGGGCCATCTGTATTGCCAGAAAAGCGAG
>JABXJY010000029.1:0-5747 GCA_013375385.1 Desulfobacterales bacterium | reverse complement strand
CCGAAGGAAAAGTGGAAACTATTTTCAAACCTCCTTATCCTCCATGGCAGGGCCATCTGTATTGCCAGAAAAGCGAGACATCAGGAATGTAGGGTGGTTGATCTCTGCGAACAGGGAATCCGGTGGAAAGAGGAACATGATCCAGTTTAACGCCTTGCTCATCGCATTCCTCGCTTTCTTCCTTTTTCGATCCGTGTTTCAACTCGCCCTGAACCTCATTAATGTCTCCCATCTACGCCGGCACGGAAATGATGTCCCCCGGATTTTTCAGGATACGGTGGATAGGGAAAAGTTCTCCAGAATAGCAGCCTATACAGCGGAGTCCACCAGATTTGGCATTGTTGCACGATTATTTGACCAGGCGGTATTGCTTGTCATTCTATTGATTGGTGTTTTGCCCTGGTTTGTTGAAATAATCAATACATGGCACATCGGCTTTATGGGCAGTGGGCTGATCTTTTTTGGCGCTCTTGCAATGATCTCCAACCTCCTCGATGTTCCATTCGGCCTCTACAGTACCTTTGTGATTGAGGACAGGTACGGATTCAATACCAGAACGATTGGATTATGGTTCTCAGACTGGATCAAGGGTATGGCCGTATCGGGTATTCTGGGTGGTATCGTTATGTTTTTTCTATTGGCGCTGGTACACTATCTCAAAAATACCTGGTGGTTTTTTGCATGGATCATTATCTCGATGTTCGAGTTATTGATCATGTGGTTCTATCCGGTGCTGATTGCGCCCCTGTTTAATAAGTTTGAACCACTTGCCGATAAGGAACTGGCAAATAAGATAGGTACCCTCATGGGCAAGGCGGGGCTCGCGGTAAAGGGGGTGTTTCAGATGGATGCTGGTAAGAGGAGCAAACACACCAATGCCTATTTCACAGGAATTGGCAGGACCAAAAGGATTGTTCTCTTTGATACCCTCCTGGCATCTCATCCTGACGAGGAAGTCCTGTCAGTACTGGCCCATGAAGCGGGTCACTGGACGAAAAAGCATATCCTCAAGCAACTCATCTTGCTGGAGATAGTCTCCCTGATTGGATTGTACTTGGTAGCAAAATTGCTTAACTGGCACCTCATTTACCAGACATTCGGGTTTCAAGAACAGATTGCGTATGCCGGTCTGTTGCTCGTGCCTGTGGTTTTAAGCCCCCTCGGCTATTTTATGAGGCCTATAGGGTCGGCTCTGTCAAGAAGGTATGAAAGAGAGGCCGACGATGTTGCTGTTACCTTGATGGGAACAGCCGGACCGATGAAAAATACCCTGATAAGGCTCAACGCTGAAAACCTGGCGAATCTGGTACCTCATCCACTGTTTTCCTGGTTCAACTACTCACACCCGCCGCCGGTTGAAAGAATAGAACGGCTTGACGGCGCATGAGGCGCATCATGGTATGTCGCAAGGAGGAGGCATCTATGCGGTGAAGCGCAGCGGCGCGGGCTTCTTGAAGAGAGAGCTGCTGGGCCAGCTGAATCTAGAGAGGGGGTCTTCTGCCGGCCCAGGGTCTTGCGAGCTCAAAGGCAGCCGCCGCTTGCAGTACCGAGCCCTCGGCCAGCCAGGGTCCCACGATCTGTAGGCCGACAGGGAGATTCTCCCGGGTCCAAGCGCATGGTATGGAAATAGCCGGATTGCCTGCCATATTGAAAGGGTACGTGTAAGGATACCAGGCACCGCGCATGCTTCCGGCAATCTTCCCGTTGATCGCAACAGGTTCAAGTGCGTTGTGGGTGACGGGCAGGGCTGGAGCACTCATTGTGGGGGTTATCAACAGATTAAACCTGTTAAAGAACTGCTGTACCGTTTGAAAGAACTGGGTCCGCAGATTGTGAGCACGTTGCAGATCCACAGCACTATATTGACTTCCCCTTTCTATGGCATCCAGCAAGGAAGGATCTATCCTGTCCCCGAAACGTTCCAGGTAGGGGCCGAGACGTGCCGCAAGACTGGAGTGAAATATGACCAGATAGTGTTGTTCCGGAAGATCAAAATGGGGCCTGGCTTCCTCCAGCTCACAGCCAAACTCCGCGAAGACCTGGACGGCACCTTCAGTCAGTTTCAGTACTTCACTATCCACCTCTGTGTTTCCAAGGGTAGGGCTCCAGGCGATCTTCCGGCCTTTCAGTGATTCCCCGACCTCTCCAGTCACAGAGGACCCGTATGTTTCCTCGGGAAGCCCGTATGAATAAGGGTCTGTGACCTCAGGGCCTGCCATTACCTCAAACATGAGAGCAGCGTCGGCAACGGTTCGTGTCATGGGTCCAATGTGGGCGAGCGTGCCAAATACATCGAAAGATTGAGGGTGGGGAATGCGTCCAAGCGTTGGCTTGAGCCCTACGATACCGGAGCAACTTGCAGGGATTCGAATGGAACCACCACCATCGGTGCCGATGGCCAGAGGGCCTAAGCCGGCCGCGACCAGTGCCGCAGCTCCACCACTGGATCCGCCGGGCGTGCGATCAAGATTCCAGGGGTTGCGAGTTATGCCGAAGAGGGGACTGTCCGTAATGGCCTTGTGGCCAAATTCCGGGGTGGTTGTCTTACCGATCAGGATACCACCAGCCTCTTTGAGGCGTTGGACACATGGTGCATCTTCATCTGGTATGTGATTTTCAAAGATATACGAGCCAAAGGTGGTTCGGATGCCCTTTGTCCACAGCAGGTCTTTGACCGAGAAGGGAATACCGTGGAGGGGGCCAACGGATTTCCCGCGCACGATCTCGGATTCAGCCTTGCGGGAGGCCTCCAGGGCCTTGTCGGTGCAGACCGTGGAAAATGCGTTGATTTGAGGTTGAAGGCGCTCTATTCGGGAAAAAACCGCCTCCATGAGCTCAACGGGAGAGATTTCACGGCGCTGTATCAGTCTGGCCAGCTGCGTAGCTGAGGTAAAACAAAGATCAATCTGGTCCATCTCATTTGTCTCCATTCCGCCCTCATAGTTCCACCACAGGTGGTCTCCTCCTCCAGAGGCCTGTGGCCTGTTCAAAGGCGTGGGCCAGCTCCAGCACACCCAGGTCGTTGTGGTGTCTGCCCACGATCTGGACTCCCACGGGCAGGCCGTCGGGCGTAAAACCACAGGGCACCGAGATGGCGGGGAGGCCGGTTACACTGATATAATAGCATGATTTCATCCAGTCGAGGTAGGTATCCATTCTCGCCCCATCAATCTCGGTCACATAGCGCTGCTTCACGTCGAAGGGCGGTACCTGGCTTACGGGAAGGATCAGGAACTCGTAGGTTTCCATGAATTTCCGCACTCGGTGATAGAGCTCTGTTCGCCTGCGTTCAGCCCGCCCGATCTGTGGGCCGCTCAGCTTCATACCCTCTTCGATGTTCCAGATCACGGTGTCTTTGAGTTGGTCCCGGTGGTTCTCCAGCAGCTCGGCAAGGGCGAGCTCGAAGCGCCAGGCCCGCCATACCTTGAAGACCTCGTCCGCATCCGTGAAATCCGGCTCACGGTCCTCTACCACGCAGCCCAGGGACTCGAACACGTTGCGCTGCCCTTCAATGGCCTCCGTCACTCGGGGGTCCACTGGCAGCTCTCCCAGATCACGGCTCCATGCAACCGGTACCCCTTTGAAATCTCGTTCCAGTGGACGGGAGAAGAGGCTACCTGGCTCGGTGACGGCGATGGGCGAGCGGGGATCAGGCCCGGTGATGGCGCTCAACATGAGCGCGGTGTCCTGCACCGTGCGCGCCATGGGGCCCTGCACCGTCAAGGGGAACCAGGCCACGAAGTTCGGCCATGCAGGCACTCTGCCAGGAGAGGGTCGAAATCCCACCACATTGCAGAAACTGGCCGGGTTGCGCAGGGAACCACCCAGGTCGCTGCCGTCTGCGATGGGCAGCATTCCGCAGGCCAGGGCCACTGCCGCACCGCCGCTACTGCCACCGCAGGTCCTGGAGGTGTCGTAAGGGTTGAGAGTTTCCCCGAACACCTCGTTATAGGTCTGAGAGCCGGCTCCGAACTCCGGCGTGTTGGTCTTGCCGATGGTGATGGCCCCGGCTTTCTTAAGCCGTTCCACGATGAGCGCGTCTTCTTCAGGAACAAAGTCCTTGAAGGCAAGGGAGCCAAGGGTGGTGCGGATTCCCCGTGTGAAAACAAGATCCTTGTGCGCTACTGGAAGCCCGTGCAGCGGACCCACCTCTGTGCCGCGCGCGAGCGTTTCATCGGCAGCGCTGGCCTGCTCCACGGCCTGCTCGGGCAGGAGGGTGACGATGGCGTTCACCTTCGGGTTGACTCGCTCGACCTGGGCCAGGTGAGCCTCCATCACCTCCCTGGCGGACAGGTCCTTTGCCCGGATGCGACGGGCCAGTTCTGTGGCGGTCAGAAAGCAGATCTCTCGGTTGGACATGATGTTCACCTCTAAGTACTTACCACAACTCACTCCGGCAAGGCAAGCCATAATAAGAATGGAGGTTAGCAGGGCTAACTCATGCCCCTGAGCGTTTTCCGGCAGGCTTGCTCATAAGCCTGCCGTAGTAAGGTGTGGAGGAGAGATAGATGGCCGCCACAGGGTTGTGCCCAAATACCCTGTCTTTTACTACAAGCACTGTCGTTGGAACCTTGCAATACCTGAAAAACAAGGTATCATGACCTACACAGAGCCCCAGGAGGATCGCCAGGTCTACTTCCTCCGAATTCAAGATCTCTGCCTGAGCTATGGGACTGCACATGGATTCATAGTAGAGGTAGCCTTTTGGACCTCCGATCATCTCTTCCCTCTTGAGGCCTATTTCCTCCTTGTCAACTCTCCCTGTCTTACAACAGACAGATACGACCTGGAAACCGCGATTCTCCAAAATTCTATCCAGGCTCCGAGCCTCGTTTTGTAGCCCGATGCAAAAGGCAATGCCTAGCTTGTGACAGCCCATTTTTTGAGCAAATTGAATTGTCTCCTCTACCCTGGGGATTCTGGTTCTAATCCCCAACCTGTCTCCAACACCTGTTGGAACCCATTCATAGCATTCCGCTTCTTGCAGGGAAGCGAGACGGGCGAGTTCCCTGATGTCATTTCGCCCATATTCAACCATGGCCCTTTCGAGGATCTCGGGCCTGATTCGCATGGGGCAAAAGGATGGTGCCTCCTCTACGGGGGGCGGTTCCGTACCAATCTTGTTAAAAGGATGACAGATTCTTTCTCCACACTTGGCGCACATAGGATACAACTCTTTTTCCATCTCTCGTCTCCTCTCTTACACATGATTAGACGTTTCGAAGTTTCTATGGGCTTTTGTCCTGGCTCGGACCACGCAAACCTATTCAACAATAGTCAAACGACCTTCAACCTTTGGCTCAACTCTGCCTGCCCTTTTGATATATTGCCGAAGACAATCGGCGTCGACAAATCCGGTGTCGAGCTGCGGAATCTGTTTGAACATGGAGTATCCATCACCTCCGGAGGCCATGAACCTATTTGCAACAACCCTGTACATTTTCGCTAAATCAACAGGGGCATCTCCGACCGTCACATTTTCGGCCCTGCCTCTGTTGTTTGTCCATGTTATCCCTGAGACATGAAGAAAGGCCCCGTGGCCTGGCCTGACCGTGGCGGCATAGTTGAGTACATCCATAATCTGCCTCCCCGTCATATTCATCAGCACAAGAGTGTTTCCGAACGGCAGGACTGCCAGAATATCCCGGTAGGTGATAGCACCCGGTGCAATATCTGCCCGAATACCGCCCGCATTCTGGAAAGCGATCTCAGCTCGGGTCTTCGCTCGCATACTGTCCGTTACCAGG
>JABXJY010000489.1 GCA_013375385.1 Desulfobacterales bacterium | reverse complement strand
TTGGGCCTTAGCCCGATAACACGGAAAGGCTGTTGGTTAACATAATTGGCCTATCCCTTGAGAAAATCAGGCCGGCTGTATTCTGGATCGGGATAGGTATAAAAGCCCTTATTGGTCTTAATGCCAAGCTCCTTTCGGTCCACCATGGCCTTAAGGGCCTCGGGAGGATGATCCTTGGTATCTTTGGATTCCCTGTAGTAGACCATCTCGATGTCGTAGACTACGTCGAGTCCAACGGCATCCATGAGGCCGAAGGGTCCCTGAGGCATTTTTGAGAAAATCATCCAGGCCCGGTCGATATCCCTGAAATCAACAAATCCTTCTGCCCACATATAGAGTGTCTCACGTTTGATCGCCCTCCAGACACGGTTGAAACAAAAGCCAAGGATCTCTTTTTTGACCATTAGGGGGACACACCCGATGGAGCGAATCCATGCCTTGCCGGCCTCGATCGTCTCGGCCTTTGTCCTTGTTCCTCCCATAATATCGACCATGTTTAATCCCATAGCCGGAGAATAGAAATGAATGTTTAAACACTGTTCGGGCCTTGTAGTGGCGCTTTCGATCTTCGAAATCGGAATAGATGAGCTATTGGTTGCAAGGATGGCCCCTCGAGGGGCCAAGGCATCGAGCCTTTCGAAGACCTCCCTTTTCAGCTCCAGATCCTCTGGGACGGCCTCAATTATGAGGTCGGCATGTTGGAGTACTTCTTTCAGGTCGTTGGAGAACTTTACTCTATTAGCCGCATTTTCCCACTCTTCGATAGGAACGACCGGCTTTCTTCGTGAGGCCTTCATAGAGTCCTTCAGGTTCTGCTTCACCCTCCCGAATGACCCCTCATCGGTGTCGTAGGCGGAGACCTCGTAGCCAAAGAAGGCGGCCAAGATAGCGATCTGAGTGCCCAAGGTACCGGTACCGATAACGGCAACTCTTCGGATCTCCTTTTCCATTCTTCAATACCCC
>JABXJY010000488.1 GCA_013375385.1 Desulfobacterales bacterium | reverse complement strand
GTCAATGACCACCCTTAGAAGGGGGTGGCTTGACTATGAGTCTGAAAGGGTCTTTGATCTCTCACCCCAGTACGATGGTTCCACCTACGGGGCAGGCAGAGCCCCCAGAGGCCCAGAGTTTTTAGTTGAATTCCTGACCCCGGTTAAATAGGCCCGCCCTGTGGAATCCCTCGTAGGGGGTTCCGCCTAACGGCGGAAATACCACAGGGCAAGCATTTAACGGGGCAGGAACGGGAATTCAACTAAATCCACATCCAGCTTTTTGCGGGATATGGATACAAACCAATGGTACAACAAAGGCAGTGCTATGCATTACCAAGAGTATATCCTAGGGCTTATCAATGTCCACCTGTGGTGGACTGATAGCTTGTCCTGATTCTTCCTCTCAAAGAATCAGGACAACAGAATAACTATCTCTGTGATCTCTGCGGGCTCTAGCGACTGAAGGGAGCGAGCGAGAGGACCTGCAAGGTAAAGCTTGGAGCGCACCGCCAGGGGTTGATCGACATGGAGTCTAGAAAGGTTTTGGAATATCTCGAGGATCTTGCTGAGAGGTTGGATGTTGAGATTGTCTACGAAAAACTGAGAGAGGAAGAGTTTTCAGTCAAGGGAGGTCTGTGTAAGGTCAAAGGGGCCTATAAGATCTTTATGGATCGATCTGAACCAATAGAACGCCGAGTGGAAATCCTGGCACGGGCACTCTCTTCTTTCAACACTGAGGGGGTTTACCTCCTCCCCTTTATCAGAGAAACCCTTGACAAGGCCCAAAGCTCTTCAACAAACAAGTCTCAACTCAACTGCAGTTTCCCCGAGAATTTTAATTAGGCTTAATGAACCTATTCATTTTCTTGGTAAACCGAGATTCGGTAAGGAAAACCCATTATTTCCTCGCTTCAAGGCTTCCGCAGTGACCCTATCGGGTTCGCAGGTGGGGAATACTTGCCCCTTCCCCGCTCTAAAGGCGG
>JABXJY010000226.1 GCA_013375385.1 Desulfobacterales bacterium | reverse complement strand
TAGATCTTTATACCTTCCCGTTGGAAGGCCATCTCGGCGTACCTCTGAATGTAGTCCGGATGTACGCTGGAGTGTATATTGATGTGCATGTGGTTGGTGGTTGGCATCACCGGGAATTCCAAACCCTTGAGGAAATGTTCGGATTTGAAATATTCTTGCAGGGCTTTTTCCTCTTCAGGGCCGACTTCACGGAAAGGAAATTGTCTATAGAATCGGTTGATATACCATCGGTTCCAGACGAGCAGATTACAGCCCGACTCTCCTCCGTCAAAGGCCCTTAAACCCACATCCTTGTTAAAGAACCACTGAAAATCGAAGTGTGGTTTTCCCTGAGGTTCAACACCATGAAGGCTTCCCATGCCTGCCTTAGGGGCCATGTGGTCGATTTTTCTGGTGGAGGGCCAGCCTATGCGTTCAAAGTAGCCTGTAATGATGGCCTCGAGTGAGTCTGGATGTATTGACATCTCTACATAAGCGTGGACGTGAGACCCCTCCGGGTCGGGGTCTCCGTGTAACGCCGCACAGAGCCTACCCCAGTGATCCGAATCTACAAAATATTGCTTTACCTCTTCTACCAACGTCTTTCGTTCCATTTTATGACCTCCTCTATTTGAATATGTAAGAATCAGTGTTTCATTTCTTCTTATCGTAAGACCCAGGTCTCACAGGGGGACTGAACACACTGATGAGCACCAGGGGTTCATCCCCCAGGGTCTTGACACCGTGTCCCACACCAGGCTCGGCGAATACCGTTACACCGGGTTCGAGTGAATACACCTGGTCACCTATGCGCGTCTCCCCTTGTCCGGAGATCACATAGATGATCTCCTCCTCACGCTCATGCTTGTGAGTTCCAGGGTCGCTACCGGGCGGGAAGGTGACCACGCCAAAGATCATATTCTGGCAGTCACCATCTTCCGGTCCGACAAGTTTTTTCCATAGTCGTCCCGGCAGTTGCAGCCCCTCAACATCCTGTTCCTTAATATAATACATGCCATGCCTCCTTTTTGTTGTAATTATTCTTAACCCATAGGATGTGCTATATTTTAGAAAAACGATACTGGGCACCTGATGGGCGATAAAGATACTAACTTCAATTATCCCAAATTTCGCAAGGATACCTTAATAGGTAATAAATCACACTGCCTTACAGCATAATACTGCTCGCTTGGGCGATTCATTTCTATAACTCACCCAAAGTCGGCGTTCCGCTCATCTCCGCATTCAGTGGATCAGGCCCGGCACGAAGAGAGATAGCTGGGGAAAAACATTTAATAACGCCAAGATGCCCAGCATGGTCAAAATCACGGGGATCGCGTTCACTGCGGTATCCTCCACGGAGACTCCGGCGATGGTCGAAGAGACAAAGAGACAGTAGCCGACAGGTGGTGTCAAAAGCCCGATGGACATGTTCAGGACAAATATCATGGCCATTTGCAAGGGATCCATAGCCAAGGCCTCACCAAGGGGGATTAGGACAGGCACAATGATAACCGTTGCCACCAGTATGTCTATGATCAGGCCTGTGATAAGCAAGATCAGGTTCAGGAATAATAAAATGACATACTTGTTCTTGGATATCCCGAACATAAAGTCCGTGAACAATTCTGGAATCCCTTCATTTATAGAGATATAGGAGAATACGGATGCCGTAGCTATGATAATTACAAGCTTTGCCGTGGTCTTGGCTGAACCCAACAAGACTGCTGGCATTTCCCGCCAGCTCAGTTCATTGTAAATAAGCATGGCTACGATTAAGGCGTAGACCACACCTATCATGGCCGACTCGGTGGGAGTAAAGACACCGCTGACAATACCGCCCACAATGATCAGAGGCGTTAAGAGTGCCATGATCGATCGTTTAAGGGTCAGCCCTACATTTTGCCAGGAAAACCGGTATTTACCAGGTGGGCCATACCTCCTTCTTTTGGAGATAAAGTAACAGAGGACCATCAGGCTAAATCCGATCATCATCCCTGGAATGTAGCCTGCAAGAAAGAGATCGAGAACGGAAAGGCCGGCTACCATGGAATAGACAATCATTGGAATGGATGGCGGAATGATATTGCCCAAAGGACCGGCTGTTCCGACCACAGCCGAGGAGAACTCCTTTGGATAGTTCTCTTCCACCATGGACGGAACAAGGACGGTAGCCACGGCAGCAGTATCAGCTACGGCAGAACCAGAGATCCCTCCCATGACCATACCGGTTGAGACAGCCACCATGGAAAGCCCGCCCCTCAGATGCCCGATGAGTGAATTGGAGAAATCTACGGCCCGCCGGGATATCCCTCCCTGGCACATTATCTCACCGACCAGTACGAATCCAGGAATTGCGAGTAACGCAAAGGAATCCATTCCTATCATCAAGCGCTGGGCGATGATCTGAAGGGGAAGGTCTCCGGCGATACATGCATAGGCTGCCGAGACGCCAAAAGCGAAAAAGAGTGGCATTCCCGCCAAAGTGCAGATCAAGAAGACAATAACCAACGATAACACCAACATGTCGGCTACTCTTTGGAGGGAACTACCTTGAATCGGTCAATGACGGATGCGACTATGCTCTCCAAAATATAGATTCCCATCAACGTACCGCCTACTGGGACCGATAAATACAACCATCCCATGGAAATGCCGAGGGCCGGAGATGAGGCTTCAGAGACTATGGGGTATATCGCTAACCCCTGGTGGATCATGATCAGGCAAAATCCAATCATCAGGATTCGAAGAATGTTCAGCCAGACAAATTTGGCCCTATCCGGGAGATGGTCGAGGATGAAAGTGATCTGGATGTGGCTCTGCTCACGGGTTACAACGATAACACTGAACATGACCATCCAGAGAAACATGTAACGGCTCAATTCTATTGACCAGCCTGGAGGCTGGTGAAAGATGTACCGCATGACCACCGCATAAAACAGAATGGCCACAATAACGGCCATAAAAACGGTACAGATGACCTTGAGGGCCTTTTCAATGGCATCGAGAATCCTCTTGACCATAACATCCCTTGAATCCCGGGATGGAACCAATGTCCCATCCCGGTTCTCAGTTCGACAAGCCTACTTCTACCTCCGAGACTTTATGAAATTAAGGGCCTCATCCATAAACTCAGGACCAACCTTGAACCTGAACTGCTGATAAACGGTCTTGGTCCGGTTCCTGAATGCAGCAAAGGCAGCGGGGGAAAGCGAGTTCACCTTCACGCCCTTTGCCTCCAGCAGTGGCTTTGCCTTATCATCAAATTCCGCCTGTTGCTTTCTGGCCCAGAGCAGGGCATCTGATGCGGTTTTCTTGACAATCTTTTGCTCCTCTGGACTTAGCTTATCGAATAGCTTTTTACTCATGATCAAGGGTGCAGTCTCATAGTAGTGCTTGGTTCGGGTGGCATATTTTGCAATGTCATACAGCTTGAGGGGGTAACCTAAGCCATATGTGGTGGAAATCCCATCAACGGTTCCCTGGCGCAGGCCGAGAAGACACTCACTCCAGGCCATGGGGGTAGCAATGCCACCCATGAATGTCATGGTGGACATATCGAGTGGGGTTTCCAGGGTACGGATCTTCAGGCCTTTGAGGTCCTCAGGTTTGGTGATGGGCCTCACATTGTTCCAGATACCACGGAATGCCCAACAGGCCCAGCCGAGACCGACGAGATCCTTCGGCTCCAGCAGCTTGAACAGCTTCTCGCCTATGGGGCCATCCAGAAATGCATTGACCTCTTCATGATTGTTAAACAGATAGGGCATGGCCACCATGAAGTATTGTGGGACAATGTTGCCTAAAACCGACCCACTGACAATGGCGGTATCCAGGGTTCCCAAGCGGCAGCCTTCAATCATTTCGCGGTCACCACCCATGACTCCCCGTCCAAGGATCTTTACTTCCAGTTTACCGCCGGAACGTTCAGGCAGAAGAGACTGCCACTTCACTAAGCTCTGATAGATGGTAGTGGTGGGCAGGGCCACGGTAGCAACCCGAATCTTTTTGGCTGCCACTGCCCCTGGAGCTGAAAAGGACACCAAAAAGATAAGACATAGGCTCCCCCATAACACCTTCTTCAAGACTCTTCGTGTTTTCATACTTAAACCTCCTTTTTTTAAAATGTTTCCAGATGGTTAAACAATTAATTTATGGGACACCTCCTTTCTCAAAGAATACCGTTAACAATAGTAAAGACTACCTACAATTATCTTGATGTTATTGTCAACATGTTTTTTTTATTTAGTGCCAGGCACCTAAATCTTGATGGCCAATTCAAATGCCTGGAGAATGGCATCGAAGGCATTGCCTAAGCTCTGGCAATCGCCAACCCTGTACCAGACTGCCTCACCATTCGTTTGGGTTTCTCTCAGGGTATCTTCCGGCTTC
>JABXJY010000487.1 GCA_013375385.1 Desulfobacterales bacterium | reverse complement strand
TATCCGATGTACGACTTCACCCATTGCCTTTCGGATTCCATCGAAGGGATCACACATTCTATTTGTACGCTGGAATTTGAAAATAATCGCCCACTGTACGACTGGGTGCTTGACGAATTGAACGTCGATTGTCATCCACAGCAAATCGAGTTCGCTCGCCTCAACCTCAGCTACACCGTTCTGAGCAAGCGTAAGCTCGTGGAATTAGTAGAAAAGGGGCATGTTTCCGGGTGGGACGATCCACGGATGCCTACACTTGCTGGTATGCGGAGACGCGGGTACACACCGGAGGCAATTCGGAACTTCTGCGAACGCATCGGGGTGGCCAAGCGGGATAGTATCGTCGATGTAGCCCTATTCGAGCATTCCGTCCGCGAGGATTTGGATCGGCGGACACCCCGTGTAATGGCCGTACTGCGTCCCCTTCGCGTGGTCATTGACAACTATCCGGAAGACCTGGTGGAAGAGTTGGATGGCCCCTATCATCCGCAGGATCCCAGTCTGGGATCGCGGAAAGTTCCTTTTTCACGCGTGCTGTACATCGAACAAGAGGATTTTCTTGAAGACCCCCCGAAACAATTCTTCCGTCTGGCTCCCGGTCGTGAAGTGCGACTCCGATACGCTTACTATATCAAATGTGTGCGCGTGGTTAAGGACGAACAATCAGGCGAAGTGGTCGAGGTGCACTGTACATATGATCCGGAGACACGAGGCGGTTGGTCTCAAGACGGGCGCAAGGTCAGGGGAACATTACACTGGGTTTCGGCTGCTCATTCACTCCCGGTTGAAGTACGCCTGTACGATCGTCTCTTCCAAATAGCAAATCCTACCGCTGAAAAGGACGGTAATGATTTTACGAGATACTTGAATCCAAGCTCCTTGGAAACACTGACTTCCAGCCGTGTCGAACCAAGCCTGGCCGGTGCGGCACCAGGAAGCCTGTACCAGTTCGAAAGGCTTGGCTATTTTTG
>JABXJY010000486.1 GCA_013375385.1 Desulfobacterales bacterium | reverse complement strand
CTGACCATCGGAGGGGTTTGATTCCTATTCTCCTTGATAGGTAAAGAGAGGGACCCCTTTCAGGGGTCTCTGTTGTTGGATTTTGTGAGCTTTCCATTAGCCACCGCTTGAGAGTCAGCTCTGTATTTTGTATGCTCATTGTAAGAGCGGTCTGGTGACCGCTATCTGTTGGGGTACGAGGAATTTTACCTAAGCTCTTCCTTGCCTGTATCAATACAGACATCACAGCTCAATGAGCAGCCCTCGAAGCTTCCGCTTCCTGGATAAGGAGCTTTTATGAAAACCAATGCTACAATCGGCATCTGGAGGAAAAGAGCGATAGCTGCCCGGCTAATGTCTCTCTTTTGCCTTGGTCTGGTTATCTTTCCCCTCATTGGTGGGTGCCAAGGGCTATCCCCTGAATTTACGGGGAAGGTCTTTCTTGACCTGAATGGAAACAATCTCCCCGACCCCGGAGAGAGGGGGATAGAGGGGGTCTTAGTTACCAATGGGGAGGATTTCAAGCGGACAGACGCTGAGGGGAACTTCCGGCTCTCCTCAGCCAGAGCAATGAACATCTGGATTTCATCCCCCCGGGGCTACCAGCCGGTTGAGGGCTTCTTTCTCCCGGTGGAGCCTTCCCGCAGCGAATACAACTTCGGCTTGAGCCCTGCCATAGAGGGCAAAGAAGAGATGGTGCGAGTAGCGTTTGCCTCCGACCTCCACCTCAGCGACGACCCTTCTATCTCATCACAGGTTGAAGTAGTAGTAGAAGCCATCCAGAGCACTCAACCACATATGGTCTTTATCCTCGGCGACCTTCACGGCGATGCGAACAGTGCTGAAGCCCTGCGGGCGGAGAGCATCTTCAAGGAGGTCAACCAGTTCAGAGAAAAGCTCATTGCTCCCAGCTATTGTGCCCTTGGGAACCACGACATCTTCGGGTGGTCTGCCGAGGGAGATAGTCCTTCGAAACACCCCCTTTTCGGAAA
>JABXJY010000225.1 GCA_013375385.1 Desulfobacterales bacterium | reverse complement strand
AGTGGGTTTACAAAATTTGTGACAGAAACTGAAATTGAGCATAGCAACCATATAATCTCCGAACTAATTGAAATTATCATCAATTCAAATATGTTAGAACTAAAGATATCGGAGATAGAAGGCGATGCGATTTTGTTTTATTTTTTAGGCAAGCCACCTAAAACAGAAGAGATTATTAATCAATCGAAGAGAATGTTTATTGATTTCCACGCTAGTTTAAAGGCTATGGAGTGGAGTTCTTTGTGCAAATGCGGGGCTTGCACGACGGCTTCAAATCTAACCCTAAAGTTTATAACGCATTATGGAATGTGTCGAGAAGTTCCCATCCAGAACTTCACTAAATTGATCGGCAGTGATGTAATTCTAGCGCATAGACTACTAAAAAATAACGTGCCTGAAAGGGAATATATATTGCTTTCTGAAAACTATTTGAAGAGTCAGCAATCGGAATTAGTAATTCAAAAAGATTGGATTGACATCAAATCAAATATTGAAATCTTAGAAAATTTTGGTCAAATTAGCACAAAATACATTCCCCTTGCGCCCTTGAGAAAATTAGTACCTTAGACTTGCTGGTCAGAATAACGTAGGACTGACATAAAGCATATCAATTTTCAAATATCTTTAAAAACAAGTTCCAGATATTCCCAGGCTGTATCCCGATTTCAGAATATTACCTATGTGAAAGTCACACCATCCACCATAAGTTTCTAATGATCGTAATCTATACTCTTTCCGCTTGAAAAATATGATGGGCAGGAGTGAGGTTTAAAGAGACCCCAAAAATTAGGAAATTCTTCCTTTCTCTGCCATCCATCCTAAAAAACCTAGACATTTACAATGCTTCCCTTTTGGCGTATATTTATATTCCCCGGCACATCCTGTATCGAAACAGACATCAATGATCTATGAAGAAGATACTCATATATTGCACAATCCTGGTCATCATCCTGCAGGGTGCTACCTATGCAAGTGCATTTGAGGTAAGGATTTCCGGAGATAAACTCTCACTCCATGCGGATCAGGTTCCCCTGCAAAGCATTCTCCAGCTCTTTGCCGATCTGGGCATAACCATCCGAATTGACCCGCAGCTTAACCCGAAGATTTCAGCGTCCTTTGAAGATCAGGACATACAAAAAGCTATGGATTCAATCCTCAGATCCTTTGACCATGTTCTGATCTGGGAATCAATCGAAGGATCACCTGGTGCCATTACCAAGCTGGCTGAAATCCAGGTCTTCAAGCCGGGCAAAAAAGGGCTCATGAAACAGCTCGGCATAAGGTCTGAGCTAGCCATTACCAGAGATCCCAGAGATGGATCGTTATTTGTCAAGAATGAGATTCTTCTAAGGCTTAAGCCGGGAATGAGCCTCTCGGAACTCAAAAGGCTTTTGAGTCAAATAAACGGGACAGTGGTAGACAGCAACGCCGCCATGGGGATTTACAAGATCCGCCTTCCTGAGAACTCCGACATTCCCATCCTCGTTGAGCAGATTATAAAGCATCCCGGAGTCGCAAAGGCCGAACCCAACTATGCCTACCCTATCTCCATGCCTTACAGGGATGCCGTCCCATCAGTATCCGCCTCTGGCTTTTCTGTTCCCCCAACACCGGCGGGTGCAGTACCTATAGCAATTCTGGATACTGGGCTGGATCCGAGTTTTGGTCTGGAAGGATTAGTACTGACATCACTTGATGCCTTGAACCCGGATGAATCCATTTCAGATTCCCTTGGCCATGGTACACAGATGGCCCTAATTGCCGCCGGGGTTATCAAACCTTACGGAGTTAGCTCAGATGCCGAGACCCACAATCCCATAATTCCCATCAAAGCTTTTGATGACAATGGCTTCATATCCAATTATGACATAATGCGCAGCATTGATTTTGCCTTACAAAATGGCGCACGTGTAATGAGTCTGAGCTGGGGATCAGAGACCAGAAGCGATTTTCTTGAAAACGATCTCGATTACGCAAATTCAAGGGGGCTCATCATTGTCGCAT
This sequence comes from Desulfobacterales bacterium, assembly GCA_013375385.1. Lineage (GTDB taxonomy): Bacteria > Desulfobacterota > DSM-4660 > Desulfatiglandales > B25-G16 > JABXJZ01. The sequence goes on along the minus strand of JABXJY010000225.1, from coordinate 2,377 downwards.
CCGCAGGAAATGAGCCGACTGGTAAACCAGTCTATCCAGCAGCCTATAGATCTGTCATTGGAGTAGGTGCCCTTGATCCGGATGGCAAGTCCTGGGAAAAATCCAATTACGGAGATTTTGTCATGCTATACGCCCCTGGATTTGCCTCATTTCCTGTGGGGTATAAGGGGGATCCCGGGGCCTATGCAGGAACCTCCATCTCCGCTGCCTTTGTGGCAAACACTATTGCAAATTACCTATCTCAGAATCCCAAGGCCACAAAGCAGGAAATCCTTAATGCCATGGGCGGTCATTAGAATCAAAAGCTCTTTGAGCATAGGGGATGAACCTTGAAAAATCAAAGTCCCAAAGCTACAAAGAATTTTGGATCGAACATAAAGGTTACATCCAACATGCCGACAGTTCTTTTATTTAAGCTTCGATATCATCTGAATGGCTCTGCTTCGGAATCTACACATTTTCCTTGTGATTTGACCTCAGATTAGACAACTTCCTAGACTTATGACTTGATTATGAATACTGCAATAAAATTGAACGCATAGCGACTTTCAACTATGGCAAGTAGTAAAAAGCGTTCGACTGTAGAGGCTAGCCGCACTTTATTGAAGATCAATTAAGTTCAGCAATGACCAGTAAAAATAGCCATAAGAAAACCTTTTTCAAGATACATCGTGATGTTTTGATCTGTCTATTTCTTATCATGGCTACCCTTGGAGTATATTGGCATGTGACGAATCATGAGTTTATTAACTACGATGACGATTTGTATGTGACTGATAATCACAATGTACAGGCAGGGCTGAGATTAGAGAGCATCACTTGGTCTTTCACTGCCACGCATGCGAGCAATTGGCATCCATTAACATGGATGTCACACATGTTGGACTGTCAGCTTTTTGGGATGAACCCTGGCTGGCATCATCTGACGAATCTGTTTTTTCACATAGCAAACGCCTTATTATTGTTTCTTGCTTTCAAGAGGATGACCGGAGATTCATGGCAAAGCGGCTTTGTTGCTGCCCTGTTTGCACTTCACCCTCTCCACGTGGAGTCGGTTGCATGGGTTGCAGAGCGAAAAGATGTATTAAGCGCTTTTTTCTGGATGCTGACGGTGTGGAGTTACATTTGGTATTTGGAACGTCCACGAGTTAGTAGATACCTGCGGGTTCTTTTCTTCTTTATCCTTGGCTTAATGGCCAAGCCGATGCTGGTGACGTTGCCGTTTGTTTTGCTTCTGCTGGATTATTGGCCTCTGGGTCGCTTTCAATTTGGACGATCAGGTGGCGAGGGTAAATCACGACAGAGGGCGATTGCACTTCGTCTGGTTTGGGAAAAAATACCTTTATTTATTCTTGCGGTAGCATCAAGTTTTGTGACCTTCCTCGTTCAGCAAAGTGGAGGAGCTGTACGTTCTTTAGATGCATTATCACTTGATGTCAGGATTTCTAATACACTAGTTTCCTATGTAAGCTACATTGGAAAGATGATCTGGCCTTACCACCTGGCGGTCTTGTATCCACACCCCGGAAACTTACCAATGTCGCAGATTGCAGTGGCTTGCTTGTTGCTCATATCCATATCCTTTTTGGCAATAATGGCTGTGAGGCAACGACCTTATTTCGCTGTAGGATGGTTGTGGTACATTGGAACTCTTGTACCTGTAATTGGGCTAGTGCAGGTAGGAATACAGTCCTTTGCTGACCGGTACACATATGTGCCCCTTATCGGTATATTTATAATAATTGCCTGGGGTTTTCCTGATATTGTGTCAAAATGCCGCCACAAAGAGATAGGTATTACCATAATAGTAGGAGCACTTCTTTCAATCTTCATGGTAACTACCTGGTTACAAGTTCGATATTGGAACAACAACATGACACTCTTTGAACATGCCCTTGATGTTACTGCCAACAACTATTTGGCGCACAACAACCTGGGTAATGCTCTGAAAGAGCAGGGTGATAGAGCTGAGGCCATCAGGCATTATTCTGAGGCGTTGCGGATCAAACCCAACTATGCAAAGGTACACAATAACCTGGGAAATGCTTTGGTTGCCCAGGGCAAGCTCAAGGAGGCCATTAAACATTACTCTGAGGCGGTGAGTTTAGATCATGATTTTGCTGAAGCATACAACAACCTGGGAGCCGCTCTGTTTCGTACGGGGAAAATCGAGGAAGCTATTGCACATTTTCAGGAAGCATTACGAACAAAGCCTAACGATCCTAACACATCTAACAACCTTAAAATGGCGCTGGCAGCCAAGAGGGGGGTCGATGAAGCTATTGCGGAAACAAAAGAAAAACTCAGGCTTAACCCGGAAGATCCTGCTTTACATTATAAACTTGGGGAATTGTATAATAGTAAGGGAGAATTGCAT
>JABXJY010000224.1 GCA_013375385.1 Desulfobacterales bacterium | reverse complement strand
CCAGAGTTCGATTCAGTCCTGTTTCCCGGAGGACTGAGAAACGCATGAGCGAAGGCATGTCCGGCACCTCTATGAAGTCCCCATCTGTCATGACAACAAGACGCTGGATTACATTCTCAAGTTCTCTCACATTACCGGGCCAATAATAGTTTCTCAGAGCCTGTAAAGCATTATCGGAAAACCGCGGTATCGGCTTGCCCAATTCCTCAGCAAATTTGGTTGCGAAATGATGGGTCAACAGTAAGATGTCGTTCCCCCTCTGTCGCAAAGGAGGTATGGCAATAGTAATCACGTTGAGACGGAAGAACAGGTCTTCACGGAAAACTCCCCTCTTCACCAAACTGAGCAAGTCCTTATTTGTCGCAGCCAGGATCCTCACGTCTACTTTTTGTGTCCGCCTGGCTCCGACCATACAGACTTCCTTATCCTGGAGCACCCGGAGGAGTTTTGCCTGCATGGAGGGGCTGGTATCGCTGATTTCGTCGAGAAAAATCGTGCCGCCATCAGCAGTTTGAAAGAAGCCCGCCCGGGATTCAGTGGCTCCAGTAAAGGTTCCTTTGACATATCCAAAAAGTTCGCTTTCGAGCAATTCCTCAGGTATGCCTCCGCAGTTTATTGGCACAAATGGAGCCGAAGTCCGTGCGCTACTGTAGTGAATAGCCCTGGCTACGAGCTCCTTGCCGGTGCCGCTTTCCCCTGTGATGAGAACAGTGGCCGGAATTGGTGCAACCTTGCCTATAGCCTCAAAAACCTTGCGTATTTCAGTCGACTCACCAAGGAGACCATAAGCATTTTGGGGCGCCCGACCCAATTGGGCCTGCCCGGCCCTGCGCATGCAGAGTTTATCGAGGGCTCGTTGGACGGCGGAAAAGAGTTCCTCATCGGTAAAAGGTTTTGAGAGATATTCCTCAGCCCCGGTCTTGACCGCCTCGACCGCCCCTCCGACTGTGGCGTACCCGGTAATCATCATGACCTCAGTATTTTTGAAATTTTCTCGGACGTGCTTTATCAGATCAAGGCCGCTTACCCTGGGCATTTTGAGGTCCGTTATGACTAAGTCAATGGGTGTCGTGTCAAGGATCTTGATCGCCTCCACTACGCCGGGGGCAGTAAAGACCTGGTACCCCTTCGATGTCAGATTTCTCCGGAGCACTTCCAGTGTGTTCGGGGCGTCATCCACAACCAGGATACACTCTTTCGCAACTGAAGGCGCCATCTCAGTGATTCTCCTTTGCGTCTTGCGGCTTCATTACGGGCAGTTGAACCTCAAACTGTGTCCCGCGACTGACTTCACTCTCAACTTTGATAGCCCCCCCGTGCGAGGTTACAATTCCGTGGACCACAGCCAAGCCTAGGCCTGTTCCCTGGTCAAGGTCCTTCGTCGTAAAAAACGGATCGAATATCTGCTTCATAACCTCCTTGCTCATGCCCATACCCGTATCTTCCACAATGAGCGAGACATGGCCTTCGCGAGCAAGCGTCTGAACCCTCAGCCTGCCTCCTTCTGGCATCGCCTGCAATGAATTGACGACCAAATTGACCAAGACCTGGTTCAACTGTGCCGGATCGGCAGTGATCTCCGGTAGGTCTGGTGAAAGCAGACGCACTAATTCAATTCCCCCCTTCGCACACTGACCCTCGAGCAAATAGAGCCCATCTTCAACCACCTGATTAAGATTGACTTGGGTTGTCTTTGGAGCCATTTGACGAGCGGACAACAGCAGCTTTCTGATGACTTCCCGTGCGTGCAAAGAGGCAGCCACTATCTGATCAATGTCCTTCTCCGCCCGTTCGGGCAATCTCGGGCATTTCTTCGCAAGCTGGGCAAATCCCAAGATATTACCTAGGGGCTCATTCAATTCGTGGGCCACACCTGCAGTGAGCTGTCCGATGGTGGCCAATCGGTCGGCGTGCCTGAGCTGATCCTGGAGCTTCAATTTGTCCTGCTCGGCCTCCCTCCGCTCAATGATGACTGCCACCTGGCTGGCTACGGCATCGATCAGGCTTCGTTCCTCTTTGAGGAATGGACCCTCGTCGAGTTCCGGCTTCTTCTCGGTGTAAACCACCTCAACCAGACCTCGTCTTTTGTCACTCACAACGATGTCCGCTGACTGTTTCTGCCGACTCACCTGAAAACCCGGTGTTGAGTAAGATACACCATCCAAAATGATTCTGCCGAAGGCGATTTCGGGATATTGCCAGGCGTGAGGAAGCAGCTCCACAACACACTGCAGAATTTCCTCCAGAGATATGCCGGCCCGTTCTGCCACCTGTGCTATACCATAGAGACAGGTCAGTTCCTTGATCCGTTCCTGAGACGCGGCCTGCGCGTGCTGGTTCAACAGAGCGATTCCGAGGTTTTGGGCGAGGCCTTCGTATAACCCTATTTCATCTTGTGTGAAATAGTCCCTCCGCTTGCTCTTCAACTGCAAAAGCCCAATGTTCTCATTGCCAACCGAAAGCGGAATCAAGGCGAGCGACCTGTAATGTCCGCCGATGCAGAGGTTACGTGGACGCTCTTCCCCATTGGCCTTCGCACGGAAGTGCAATGGGTTTTCCGTGTTGCCTGTCCAGAAACTCCCGTTCTTAGTGAAGAAGGGCAAAGAACAATCAAAGTGGCCATGGGCAATGCAATTGCATAGCAGTTCCAGGCCTGAATCCTTCTGCGAGTCTGAAATGCTCCCGCCATCATCATCCTGAGTCCAGGGGATGATTTCAAAGCGGAAAAATTGTTTGGCACCCCGCCTGACCTCGCAGCGGGAGTAGTCATAGCCTTGATTCAGCCGCAGTTCAACTGCATCGCATCCAGAGAACTCCATGACCATCTTAGAGACTTCGCGCAGGAAGTCAATTACCGGGCCACCGCGGTTTGCATAGTGCAATATCCGATGCAATAGAGCGCGAAAGTCCTTGACCACCTTCCAACCCGACCCAAGGGCATCAATTCGCTTTGACCGTCCCTTCCCTATTAGTTCCCCAGATCTGTGGAGTCCAGCAGAATGTTCACATTCACCCGAGCCCATCCTACGACATCTCCTCAGTAAAAACATCTAGCGTGCAACGCACCAACCAAAACCATTCGCCACCCACGTGTATCTGGATGGAAAAGACTTATTACCTCATTGTGCCTCCCATTGGCGCACAGGGTTAAGGCCCGAAACCTGGTGCAGGATATCCAAACGTGTTTGAGGGATCCTTCCTGCCGGGCCAAGAAATTGGTGGAGGCACCATTTGAGCAAGAAGTCGATGACTTATTGAAAGGACTTTCTCTCATAAGCCCTTTACTCTCTTTATTCCGTCCAATAAATTCTGTGGCCCACATCCCCTGAAAATCTGAGAACCTCCTAAACAAATGGGAACTTCGGGGAGACCCAGAACTTAAACATTCCCAGGTGGACCCGGTTGGAGAAAATAAAAGGTAACAGCCCAAGGGAATGAACTCCTTTTTCGATCGATTTTCTCCATAATAGGTCATGGTTCTTTCCACGTGATTCTCGCCAAAACTAGGACCCCCTCTGGAAGCCATTTGTAGAAGGCTTCAAATCGGGAAAATGCAGGCCCATCGTTGGATGCGATCAATCGTAGAAACCTCTGGCCACGAAAAAGAGGGGACAAATAGATCCGTCTGTCTAGCACTTCAAGTATTTTAAAATTACCAAATTGTGATAACTTATGTCAAGTAAAGCGGATCAGATGCAGGCCTGACGCATGAGTTTTATTCAAGGAGCTATGCACACGATTTTAGTCGGCATACGTCACTCCTTCGGAACATTATCCTAAAATAACGATTATCGGGTCAGGCTCAATTAAATTAATTTCTCACCCTTTCCAATTCCTCTAAGGTCAAATCTATTTCAAAGGTGCCCAACCCTTGCCGCAATGCCTCCCTGTTGCGATGTCGAACAAAATTTCTTGAGTTTTCCCTACGAGATCTGAGTTTAGGTAGAAAATCAACAGGTTCATTGAGCCTAATGAGAATTTCTAGAGAGACTCCAGATCCTTTGTTAGTTGAAAAGTGACAAAGGAAATATTATATTTACACGAATCGAGCAGCCATTCGGCTGGTGTAATTATCAGATAACCTAAATTCTCACATCTTTGGAGGAGGGCAATGAAACTGCAAGATAAGGTCGCTATAGTCACCGGGGCGGGGAGGGGATTTGGTCGATCCGTGGCTCTTGCCTTTGGAAGGGAAGGAGCCAAGGTTGTTTTAGCTGCCAGAACCAAGGAAGCCATTGATCATGTAGCCAAGGAGTTACGATCGCTGAATAAAACTGCGCTCCCTGTGCCTGTAGATGTCTCTGATGAAGATCAAGTGAATCGTATGGTACAAGAAACCCTGGAGACATTCGACACGATAGATATACTGGTGAACAATGCAGGGATAAGAGGC
>JABXJY010000223.1 GCA_013375385.1 Desulfobacterales bacterium | reverse complement strand
CCAGCAAGGACTCCCTTTCCATCACCCTTGACAATGCTTGATGGTGCTCGGGGAGTGGGTAGGCCACCTAACTGTTCGGGGCAGACAGGTATGAGGTCCATCTCTTGTGCCTTTTTGATGATCTCTTCAACCCCGCTGTGACTCCCGTCATACCTGCACTCAATGCCAAGGAGACAACTACTTATCAAAACGGCCAAAGACTATAACCTCAATCGATAAATCTCAGTGCAGAGTTCGGACCCCTTTCCTCTATCCATCCTATCTGGTACGTGATTTCACCCATTGCCTGAATCTGTTCCACAACATCCTGGACATCCTTTTCAGCGACGACAATTATCAGACCGATGCCATTGTTAAAGTTCCTCAGCATCTCATCTTCGGTAATTTTTCCGGCCTTCTTGATAAAGTGAAAGATAGGTTGTTGTGTCCACGATGATCGGCTGATTACCGCCTGGCAATTAGTGGGTAGGATTCTGGGGAGATTTTCTGTTATCCCACCACCGGTTATGTGGGAGATGCCGAATATTTGAAAGTTTTTTGTTAGGTAGCTTATGATCTTGACATAGATCTTTGTCGGCTCGAGCAATTCTTCCCCAAGTGTACGCCCAAATTCATCAACATAATCATCAACAGACATCTTAAGTCCATCAAAGAATATCCTTCTGACCAGAGAATAGCCATTGCTGTGAAGCCCACTGGAGCCTACCCCGATCAACCGGTGTCCAATAGCTATCTCACTGCCGTCAATGATCTGATCAGCATCAACTATTCCCGTGGCGAACCCCGCAAGATCATATTCGTTTTGGGCATAAAATCCGGGCATTTCAGCCGTCTCCCCACCGATCAGGGCACACTTGGCCTCCTTGCAGCCTCTTGAGATTCCCTTTACTATCTCTACGGCTGTGTCATGATTGAGTTTACCCATTGAAAGGTAATCCAGAAAAAGGAGCGGGATCGCACCGGGTACGATGATATCGTTAACGCACATGGCTACCAGGTCTATTCCTATAGTATCATGCTTATCAAGCATAAAGGCTATCTTTAACTTTGTGCCTACCCCATCGGTAGAGGAAACAAGAACAGGCTTCTTGATAGTTCCCAAATTAATGGAATAGAGACCGGCAAAGCCACCTATATCGCTCATAACATTTGATCTGAATGTCTTGGTTATTATCGGTTTTATGGTCTCCACAAATCTCTTGCCAGCCTCTATGTCTACTCCTGCCTCTGCGTATCTATCTCTCATCTTGGAATCCGTCATAGTTTTTAACCCTCTGTTAATTTGCCACAAAAATAGTTACATAAGATCTTTATTCAGGCTTAATTACCTCTTCTGCTACCCTATCTTTTGATGAAATTCAACTATAATCTTCCATCTTTCCTCATAAAATCCGGGCAAAACTATCTGAAGGAAAGGACATAATACAGAAAGTTTCGCCATTTGAGGAAAGTGCTGGTTGAGGAAAGCAGAGGATAGAAAAGAGGATTCAGAAAAGAAAATTTTGACTAGTTCTTGTCTTGTGTAGTATGAAGGAAACTTTTAGAGGGAGTGGAAAATATGCCTAGATTTCCAAGAATTGATCGATTACCTCCTTATGTCTTTGCCACCGTTGACCGGTTGAAGATGGATGCAAGACGGAAGGGCGAAGATATCATTGATCTGGGGATGGGCAATCCAGATCTTCCCACACCAAAACATATTGTAGAGAAGATGGTGGAGGCAGTCCAGAAGGGGAAAAACCATCGATATTCTGCCTCGAGGGGGATTACCAAGCTTCGGTATGCCATCTCTGAGTGGTATAAGCTCCATTTTGAGGTTGAAATAGATCCCGAAGAGGAGACTATTGTAACCATCGGGGTCAAGGAGGGAATATCCCATCTGGTCTTAGCCACCATATCCCCTGGTGATGTGGTCTTTGCCCCTAACCCAACGTATCCCATTCATCCATATTCAGCAATCATTGCCGGAGGCGACCTCAGAGGAATCCCTATCGGACCTGATAGAGATTTTTTTGAGGATCTCTTGACAGCGACCAAACAGACATGGCCAAGACCAAAGATGTTGATAATCTCCTATCCCCATAACCCGACTACCAATGTGGTGGAAGTAGATTTTTTCAAAAAGATAGTGGAGTTCTGTACCGATCACGAGATAATGGTCATTCACGACTTCGCCTATGCGGATCTGACTTTTGATGGTTATAAGCCTCCCAGTTTTCTTGAGGTGCCAGGGGCCAGGGAGATAGGTGTAGAGTTTTTTTCTCTTTCCAAAAGCTATTCCATGGCTGGCTGGCGAGTAGGTTTTTGCGTTGGTAACAGGGAGATAGTAGCAGCCTTGAGACGAATAAAGAGCTACCTCGACTACGGTGTTTTCCAGCCGATACAGATTGCCTCTATTATCGCTCTACAAGGGCCCTATGACTGTGTGAGGGAGATAGTAGAGGTCTACAGGGAGAGGCGGGATACCCTGATCGATGGCCTGGAAAGGATTGGGTGGAAGATAGAGAAACCTAAAGGTACCATGTTTGTATGGGCGAAAATACCAGATAGATATGGAACGATGGATTCTCTCGAATTCTCAGAATTGCTCATAAGAGAGGCTAAAGTGGCAGTTTCTCCAGGCGTAGGCTTCGGGCAATATGGTGAGGGATATATAAGGTTTGCCCTGGTTGAGAACAAGCATAGGATTAACCAAGCTATTAGGGGGATTAAGAACATACTGTAGGGGGAGTAAACAGATGCCTCGGGTAAACGTTGGCTTGTTAGGCTTCGGAACAGTGGGGACAGGTATGGTGGAGATCCTGATCAATAACCGGCAGTTGATAGAGGATCGCCTTGGTGCGGAGATTGTACTGAAGAAGATTGCAGATTTGGATATTGTCTCAGATAGGGGAGTGAAGATTGACCCCACAGTTCTTACCACTGATGCAATGGAGATAGTCAATGATCCGGAGATAGATGTCGTTGTTGAACTGATAGGTGGGTGCGATCAGGCTATGGAATATGTCGTCATGGCCATGGAAAGAGGAAAGCATGTGGTTACCGCCAATAAGGCCCTCATTGCCGAGCATGGCAAACAATTGTTTGAGACAGCCGAACAGTACAACGTTGATATTGCCTTTGAGGCAAGTGTGGCTGGAGGCATTCCTATTATTGGGGCCTTGAGAGAAGGCCTGAGCGCAAACCAGATCAAGGCAGTCTCGGCTATTCTGAATGGAACCTCAAATTATATCCTCACCAGGATGACGGAGGAAGGACTTTCTTTCGATGAGGTGCTCTCAATAGCGAAGAGGCTCGGTTATGCGGAGGCAGATCCCACCCTGGATATTGACGGAAGTGATGCTGCCCATAAACTGGCCATTATTATTTCTCTGGCCTTTGGTCGGCCTTTTAACTATGAGGATATTTACCGGGAAGGCATTGATAACGTCTGTCCTGAGGACATCGGATTTGCCGGTGAGTTTGGCTATTGCTTGAAATTGTTGGCTATTGCAAGAGAGGCGGATGGCCATATCGAGGCCAGAGTGCACCCAGCTTTTGTTCCCTTGGATCATATCCTGGCAAATGTCAAGGAGGCATACAATGCCATTTATGTTGAAGGTGATTTTGCAGGACCTACTCTGTTCTATGGTCTTGGTGCTGGCAGAAGGCCTACGGGAAGTGCTGTTGTATCTGATTTACTGGACATAGCCAGAAATCACATCAAAGGTATTACAAGGAGGGTTTCACCTCTGTCCTTTTCACGCTCCCCTGCCAAAGAACTATCTCTCAAGCCTATGAATCAGGTCATTACTGAATATTATTTTCGATTTTCTGCAGTAGACAGGCCTGGGGTGCTTTCTAAGATATCTGGAATTCTGGGTCAAAACAATATCAGTATTGCATCTGTTATCCAGAAAGGGAGACGGACCCATGGCTCTGTGCCTGTCGTAATGCTGACCCATGAGGCAAAGGAAAATGATGTCAGGAAATCCCTGGAGCTCATAGATAGGCTGGATGTTGTAACTGAAAAGACAGTTCTTTTTAGGGTAGAAAAAAAGACAGGTACGTAGGTGTACATCGTATGTTCTGATTTCCCATGGCGAGAGATCATAGAACAATAAAATATGTGCTTCTGGTTGGAGATGGGATGGCCGATTATCCCCTGAGGGAATTGGGAGGCAAAACTCCCCTTGAAAAGGCCGAGACCCCGCATATGGACCGGATCGCCGCCTGTAGAGTAGGACTCGTGAAAACCGTTCCTGAAGGGATGGAAGTCGGTAGTGATGTGGCAAACCTCTCTGTCTTGGGATACGATCCCCGGAAATACCATACGGGTCGAGCTCCGCTGGAGGCAGCCAGCATGGGTGTCACTGTTGGGTCCAAACAGGCGGCCTTCAGAATGAATCTGGTAACCCTGGATCTGAGATC
>JABXJY010000485.1 GCA_013375385.1 Desulfobacterales bacterium | reverse complement strand
TATCCATTCTCCCAGGGACTTCCTCGCTCAATGAAGAGTGTTGTGACTTCAAGCTCATGTAACCATCCACGCACAGCCTTTGCCGTGAACTCAGGACCGTTGTCAGAGCGGATGTATCCTGGAGTACCCCTGAATATAAACAGATAGAATAGTTGCTCGATAACATCTCGAGAAGTTATCCGCCTCTGAGTGAGTATTTTCAGGCACTCTCTGATGTATTCATCAATGATGGTGAGTATTCTGAATGCTCTTCCTTCAGCTGTCCTTGCCATCATAAGATCATAGCTCCACACATGGTTCTTATACTCTGGCCTGAGCCTGATGCAGGAGCCATCATTAAGTGAGAGGCGTCCTCTCTTGGATTGTTTCTTTGGTACCTTCAAGCCTTCTCTTTTCCAGATCCTCTCCACTCTCTTGTGGTTCACTTTCCAACCTTCCTGTTTGAGCAGGGCTGTTATCCTCCGATATCCATACCTACCATATCGGGTTGCCAGCTCAACGATACGAGCTACTAATCTTTCCTCGTCACCTTTGATATTTGAACTGTGTCGCTGCGTACTCCTAGCCTGTGACAGGACCCGGCATGCCCGTCTTTCAGAGACCTTGAGAGTCTTTAAGACTCCCTCTACCATCTTTCGTCTCTTCAACGGGCTTAGGAGTTTCCCCGGGATGCTTCTTTCAGGATATCATTATCCAGAGAAAGATCTGCTACTAGCCTCTTAAGACGGGTATTCTCCTTCTCAAGCTCTTTGAGTCGTTTTACTTGCTCAATTCTCATCCCACCGTATTCTCTTCTCCAGCGGTGATAGGTCTGTTCTGTTACCCCTATCTTCCTGGCAGCTTGACCTATGGTTGAGCCCTGAGAGAGAAGCACTTCTGCTTCCCTCAGCTTCTTGATAATTTGTTCAGGTCTGTAGCTTCTTCTGGCCATTTCAATCCCCCTTTTTTCGATCCTTAGTCTAACATAATAACTGGACCGATT
>JABXJY010000484.1 GCA_013375385.1 Desulfobacterales bacterium | reverse complement strand
TAGACTGCTTGAGTTTCCTCATCTCTAATCTTCTTCTCGATAATACCGAGGAAGATAATATCATCAAACAGGTGAGGAAGATAGCTGGCAAGATCCTTCATCTTCGGCCTACTTTCATCGTGGTCTCTAATGAGGTAGGTTATGGAGTAGTGCCTTCTACCAGATTGGGCAGGAGGTTCAGAGATATCTGTGGTCGAGCTAATCAATTAATAGCTGAGCAAGCTCAGGAAGTCTATCTTATGATATCCGGAATTCCCCTGAGGATAAAAAGAAAATAACAAAGGAGAGCTTTGTGAGAATAATCACCGAGACCATAAAAAAAATAAAGCCCATTGATGCTAGAATCATCGAAGAAACCCAGCATCGACTGGATAGTCTCACCAAGCCCAGAGGAAGTTTAGGGAGATTGGAGGAATTAGCCAAAACAGTGGTAGCCATCACTGGCAGAGAAAACCCCACCCTGGATAGAAAAGTTATCTTTACCATGGTAGGAGATCATGGGGTGGCCAGCCAAGGAGTAAGTGCTTTTCCTCAAGAAGTTACTGTCCAGATGGTTTATAACTTTCTTCAGGGAGGAGCAGCCATAAATGTTCTAGCCAGGGCAGTAGGAGCAAAAGTTCTAGTTATAGATATGGGAGTAGCTCACGAGATAAAATCCAGCAAAGAACTGATTAACAAAAAAGTAGCTTCGGGAACACAGGATATGACGAAAGGCCCAGCCATGAGCAGGAAGCAAGCTTTTCAGTCGATCAGAGGAGGAATAGAGATTTTTGAGGAGGAAGCAGCTACTAGCGGGGTTGATATAGTCGGTACCGGAGATATGGGCATCGCTAATACCACCTCTAGCAGCGCCATTGTAGCCTGCATAACCGGGTGTAGAGTTCAAGATGTTACTGGTAGAGGAACGGGAATAGATGATGAGAGACTTAGGAGAAAGATAGAAGTCATCGAGAAGGCTCTTAAGATTAATCAGCCCGATCCTC
>JABXJY010000483.1 GCA_013375385.1 Desulfobacterales bacterium | reverse complement strand
CAGGGCGGGCTCAATAGGATAGATTGCCACGTCGCGGAATTTATCCCGAGCATAGCCGAAGGGCTCCTCGCAATGACAGGATTGGAACTTGGTATTAATATCCAATTGTTTTAAGGAGGGTTCTTGGAGATCAAACAGATAAAGTTAACAAAGATGGCCACTTTCTGTTATTTGGTGGGTGATGGAGCATCGAAAACATGCGCCCTGATCGATCCTGCATTTGACACCAAGAAGATACTGGATGAGGTAGAGAAGGGCGGGTATGAACTAACCCACATCATCAATACACACTGTCATTCAGATCATTCCGCAGGAAACGCAGCTATAATTGCTGCAACCGCTGCCAAACTCTTGATTCATGAGCTGGATGCTGAGCGATTGGATAAGGTTCTAAACAGAATTTTCTCGCGGCTGCTTGGAGGTAAAGGCTCGCCGCGGCCTGACATTCTGCTAAAAGATGGCGATGTGATAAAGATCGGAGAAAACATCCTGAAAGTAATTCACACCCCAGGACATACTATTGGGAGCATATGCCTTTACACTGACGGCAGTATCTTCACAGGAGATACTCTCTTTGTCGGCTCCGTGGGAAGAACCGATCTCCCTGGGGGCTCCATCAAGCAGTTGTTGAGATCCATCCATGAAAAGATCTACTCTTTGCCAGGAAAAACAAAGGTCTGGCCAGGACACGACTATGGCCCACTTCCTCATTCAACAATTGAGCATGAGAAAAAGACAAATCCTTTTACGGGTCAATTGTGAGATTTGTGTGCTACAGGAAGACACTTTGAAAGATAGAGTGATTTATGAAAATGTGGTTTACAGTAGTAAATCCTAGATAGAAACCGTTTGATTTTACAGCTTTTTGTGAAAATATTAAGAGCTTGTGGCGGCTAAAATTATAGAATCAGATACAGGTGGGAAAAACGCTCAAAAGGTTATGATTACCATAACAATACTGAACTTTGCTCTGATTTCAGGTT
>JABXJY010000028.1 GCA_013375385.1 Desulfobacterales bacterium | reverse complement strand
CTTGGCATCGTGGATTGAGGTATTCTCGTCAACAGTTACCACATTGGTACTCATAAGATCTCTTATTCTCATTTTCTGCTCCTTTTCTTATGTCCAGGGAAACAAGCCTACTGGATCATCAGCAAGCCTTTTCCCTTAAGCCTTAAATGCCAGGTACACACCCTGGTGCTCGCACCATCAAAACCGGTACGCAGGCAGAGCGGAGAATCCGGTCAGCCACGCTTCCCCACACCCACCGGCTTACCCCTGAGCGCCCATGAGTGGCAATAACGATAAGATCCACACCATTCTTCTCGGCGTAATCAGCCAGGCTTTCAGCTGCCTTTCCCACAATGACCTCGGTCTGTAGACTTACTCCGTCATATTTCAGTCGGCCTACCAACTGGTTGAGATAGTCTTGGACATCGGACCTGTGGCTTGATTCGATTCGCTGCCGTTCCTCCGGGGTAGGAACCCATTCCGATCCCCTAGGTAGTTGAAAGGGCTCAACCGTGCGCACAAATGTGACATTGTTTACCTCACACCCCATGGCTATAGCCTCCACATGGGGCAGTACACACTCAGCCAGGTCTGAGCCGTCCAATGGAACCATAATTTTTCGATACATCTTCTCCCTCCTCTTCCATAGATTGATTCAATGAACTACTCTGACCTCCTCGGCCAGATTACCTGACAGCAGTAGATACTACCCCTGCTGCCCCCTACTCCTTAGTCTTCTGGAGTGGCACGGGACAGGTTCTCCATATGCCTCTGGCGTCAGGTAGTCCCAGGACAATCCCCCAGATGTCGCCACTGCCACTGCGGACAAAATGCCACCAGTGGGTAAATAACGGAGGTATACCCTTGGTCCTGAACGCTATCTCTTCCATACCAAAGGTCTGCACAACCAGACCGGGCCAATCAGCCACACCGTCTGGAGCCTCATCAATATGCACATTAACCTCCTTCTCTCCCCAGTCTATCTCCAGTTCTATATTCCATTCCTCATCGGCTCCGGGTAAATGTGCCTTGCCACGAAAGGTCTCCATTCCTCACCTCCTTGTCTCGATCAGTTTCACGTATGCCATGCCCTTTTTCCGCTGGCCATCTTTCAAAGGACAGCTTTCTTGTGCGGCTCAGCCTACCTACCCTTATGCCAGTCTTCGAGTTCTGCCCCTTGATATTCCTCCTGCTGGATGGCGAGGTCCAGGTTGATGATAAGCCCCGAATGTTTCTTGACTTCCCTATCTTCCCTCAACCTTGCGTGGCGCTCCCGGGACGCCTGGACATCCTCCAATGCCTTACCCAGGGCCAGACCAACGGTATGACTTTTGTCTATCAGCCCAGGTTTAAATCTCGGGGCCACACCATCCTCGGCGATATTCTCTGCAAAGTGTGCAAGCTGTTTCATCTTTTCCATGGCCTGGTCCATGATCTTCCAGCCCATGGTCTCATCCTGCTGGAAGACCCAGGAAGTCCTGATATGCTGTAACATCTCCGTATATTTGCTGGTGACCTCTGCCTGCAACGTATCGAGGAATTCCCCGGGCAATTCACCTCCTCCCCCTGGAGAACCCGCTGCCTCTTCCGGGCTCAATTTGTCCAGTCTTCGTTGAAACTTTCTTGCATGGATGGCCGATTCCCAGGCTTCTCTCTGCAGGACCCGCCTGATATGGGGATCGTCCACCTTATCTGCTTCTCCGTTGTAGTGAGGGATCAGCTTCTCCTCGTATTCGATGTAGGATCTGAGTATGGTGGCCCGGCTCGTTGGATCATAGGGGTAGGGTGCTGGCGTGAAGTTGGGCTCCCCTTCCAATGTGCCTATGATCATCCCCAGCCAGTGCATGTGCCACATCTCTTCCCTGGAGATGGAAACAAGGCTGGAGCCCAGAGGCGTACTTTCCCCTTCCACATAACCGTGGATGAGATAACGTATGATGGCCGCATGCTCATCGGCAAGATCCCTGTTGAGCATATCGACTAGTGCTTGTTTCTCCATAACTAACCTCCCTCTGTTGATTTGTAGCTCTTTGTCCTCTAAAAAACATCAGAAGGCCTCCGACACTCATCAATCCTTGCCTACTAATAAGGCATCTTTTCCGGCGGCCTCCTCTCCGGCACATAGGTGTGAGGGATCTTGCCCTCATTCCAGTCCTCTGACACATAAAGGTTACAATAGCAACTGCCGTACTCTTCAACGTCAGGGGCTCTATAGACGCAGGGGCAGACAATGTCTTTGTCCCTCTCGCGGTCTCCCGATGAGAGTCTGCATGGGCAGGACATGTAGCCGTAACGCTCTTTATTCACAAGGAGGGCCTCAAGGAGTTCAAAGACCTTATT
The DNA here is from genome assembly GCA_013375385.1 of Desulfobacterales bacterium. Taxonomy (GTDB): domain Bacteria; phylum Desulfobacterota; class DSM-4660; order Desulfatiglandales; family B25-G16; genus JABXJZ01. The sequence goes on along the minus strand of JABXJY010000028.1, from coordinate 15,143 downwards.
TTTGTCCTTGTTAAAGTAGTATCCTTTCGGTTCCTGAACCTTTCTTAACATCCCGTAGAGTTCTTCTGCCTCATTCATAATCCGAGGGCCTCCTTTATCTCGTCTTCTTTATGTCCTACGATGACCTTGTCTCCAATGATAATGGTTGGAAAGGAGCACCGTGGATTCAGTTTTCTCACATCCTCAAGGATTGCGGCCCTCTCCTCCCCTTCTAGCAAGTCCACATCGGTAAACTCGTACTTCACCCGGCAGTCATCCAGAAGCCTCTTGGTGGCCTTACAATGACCGCAGGTGCTAAGCGTATAGATCTTAACGGGCTCTTCCATCCCCTGCTTCCTTTCTCTTTGAAATTTCCTGCTTCAGTATGCCAGGAACACTTCGCAACATTTTCACCTGGTTGCTAATGCCAATCCTGCCAACTCGCTCACACGGCGAACACCCATTTTACGATCCAGATATAGATGAACTTCGGCATCATCTCTGGAGAGATCCTCGAGCTGCAAACGGGCTTCCCCAGCTCCAAGCAAACCCAGAGTCAATGCAGCCAGACCCTTAACTGTGGCATCACCGGACTCCAGACGTTGAATGAGGTAACCTTTGGTGTCTTGGACTAAGTTTGGTCTTACCTGAGCTAGTCTTGCAACACCCCACATAGCACCCCTTTGCAGCGGTTTATATTCAAGGAAGTTTCCGTCTTCTTTTATATAGGATGTCAATATGTTCGCATACTCTCTTGCGAGTCCCTCATGACAGGCAAGTATTTCACCAATGGCCTCAGGTGCACCCCACCCGATCCCACCGGATTCATCATTTAACTGCCACATCAGCCTGCGCACAATAACACGGGCCGATTCAATGTCTTCATCAGCAAGATTAGCGACGACAGCGCCCATGGCAGTAACCGCTCGCCATTTCATTTGCCCATCGCTGCTGCAAAGCACAGAAAAAAGAGAATTGACTACCTGTCGTGCAGGTAATCGGCACAATTCATCCAATACTTGGTCAAGATCGTGTGATTTGAGAATCTCCAAAACCTCGCGTTTAAGATCTCGACCTTTCCGTCTGCCAGCATTTTTATCCTTTACCACACCCTCCTCATTGCTCGTGGTCCTTACTCCGCCTTAACCATATTCCTCCATTATCTCTTTGAGCAGCACCCGGTCCACATCCCGCCCAACCAAAGGCCCCTCACGCAATACGGGGAAGTGCTCTTCAAAGGGCAGCCTGTCGTTCCGGTAGATGATGCCGATGGGGATCTTTTCTCCCCACTGACAAGCCACCTTCATGGCTGCTTCCCAGTCCGTGGGATCGTATGCCGGGGGCAAGGGATCACATCGCTTCCTGTACCAGGCAAAGGTGTTGACCTTGTTGAAAGAGACACAGGGCTGGAGCACATCAATGAGGGCAAAGCCGCGATGGGCTCCTGCCTCCTGGATCAGCCCTGACAGATGCTCGATCATGCCGGTAAAACTGCGGGCCACGAAGCCGGCCTGCATAGCCACGGCCACTGCGATAGGATTGAAAGGCGCAGATGGCGCGCCTTCTGGCTGGGCCTTGGTCACAAAACCTTGAGCAGAGGTAGGACTGGACTGGCCCTTGGTCAGGCCGTACACCTGGTTGTTATGCACCAAGAGGGTTACATCGATGTTTCGACGTATGGCCGCGAGGAAGTGGTTGCCACCTTCCCCATAGTTACACCCATCACCACTTTCAACAATGACGGTGAGCTTCGGGTTGGCAAGCTTGGCGCCGGTGGCCACGGGAAGTGATCGGCCATGGAGGCCATTGAAGACATTTGCATTCAGGTAGTGAGGCGCCTTTGCAGCCTGTCCGATACCAGAGACAAAGAGTACCTCATGGGGTTTCAGGCGGCTGACTACGAGGGCCTGCTTCACCGCCTTCAAAAGAGAGAAGTTTCCACAGCCCGGGCACCAGGCTGGCTCATAGTCCCCATAATCATCGAGAGTTACCATTTCATCCTCGCTTTCGGCTGTCGTCACTGGTTCAATTCCCGAGCTATGTACTCCGGTGTCAGCGGCAAACCATCATATCGACGCACCTTCTCCTTGATCTGAAATCCGGTCTCTCGCTGGATCAGTCGGGCCAGTTGTCCGGTGGCATTTCCTTCTATACACACCACCTGCCGTGCAGACTCAAGGTGGATCATGAACTGCTCTGGGACCAGGGGCCACACCTGTGAGAAATGGAGTGCAGCGACCTTCTCTCCCTTGGACCTCATGCGGGAGGCCGCCTCCTGCACTGCCCCTTTGCTCGAACCCCAGGAAATCAGCAGCAGGTCCGGGCTTGCTTCACCTTCCATTTCCGGCGCAATGACCTCTGCCCGCATCCCTTCCCCCTTCCTCAGCCTCTTTTCCACCATCTGCCTGCGAACGGAAAGATCTTCCGTAATGTGACCATCCTCTGTATGTTCATCGCTGTCAGCCACGACGAGATGTTCGGTGATTCCCGATAGCAGTCGAGGCGAAACGCCGCTTTCCGTGATGGCAAATCTGAAATACGGAGACGATTTAACCGCCCCGGTACCAGCCCTCACTGTATCCAGATTCTCTACGCCGAATGGCGCCACGGCGCGATAGGAATCGGCAAGAAACTGATCGGTTAAGACAAACGTGGGGCCCTGGTATCGCTCTGCCAGCTCCAGGGCCCTGCGCGTGAGGTGAAAGCACTCCTCCACGGTGCCCGGGCTGAATATGGCACGCGGAAACTCACCGTGGCCGGCATGCAGAACAAACTCGAGGTCAGCCTGTTCTGTCCGTGTAGGCAGGCCGGTGGCCGGGCCGGGTCGTTGGGCCACCACAATAACCAAGGGGGTTTCGGTCATGGCGGCCAGGCTGACCCCTTCTGCCATCAGGGCGAACCCACCCCCCGAGGTGCCCACCATGCTCGGCGCACCTGCAAAGGAGGCCCCTATGGCCATGTTGATGGCTGCAATCTCGTCTTCTGCCTGTTCAATGATCAAACCCATTCTCTTGGCCTGTCCTGCAAGGGTGAGACCGATGGAGGTTGAAGGGGTCATGGGATAAAAGGAGTGGAATCGGAGACCCGCTGAAATGGCCCCAAGGGCAATGGCCTCGTTTCCATTCATCATCAAACGCTGGGGGGTGTTGGAAGCAGGGGGGAGTCTGTGCCTGGATGTCGCATGTGCGGCTGCCCATCCTGTACCTGCAGCAAGGGCACGATGGTTTTCTGCAGCCAGGCTCGCATCCTTCTTTCCAAAGAAATCATCCACCGTCCTTGCCATCAACTCTTCATCTAGACCGAGGAGGGGGCCGACCACACCCAGAGCGACCATGTTTGAGACCCTCTCTTGAGCCAGATCCTTGAAAGGCACTTTCAGAACGGAATCATCATCGATACCCACGGCGCCATCAAGGACGACGAGTCCATCAGGGGTAACCTCCCCGCGATGCAGAGTGACGGTATCCCTGTCGAGGGCAACCAGGAGGTCTACCGGCTCCTGCGGTGCAATGACATCACCTGTCCCCACCCGGATGGCGAAGGTGTTGTGTCCACCACGAATACGAGACTGGTAGCTCTGTGTCACCACGATGGAATAGCCACTGCGCACAAGGCTCTTGGCAAGTATCTGTCCCACCGTCACCAACCCCTGACCAGCCTCTCCACCAATAAGGATGTTCAAAATCATTCGCTCTCCTGTGGTCATGAGTCTCACTCCATATCAAACTCCTTGAAGTCGAACCAGTATCCTGTCCTGCTCAAGTAGTCGATCTCGGCCCTGACGATGGTCAGGTGCCCTTCCTCGATCTTCACAAAATCAGTGAACAGCTCTCGTCCCTCCGCTGGCAGGTCCCTGACCATCTCCTTGTAGAAATTGCTGGTCTTGACTTCCACATCAAAGGCCTTGGTGAGCATCTTGAGCTCACCTCCGCGATCCTCATCCGCCATGCGGTCCTCAAGCTTTCTCACCCCCTCTCTGATAGATTCTTCAGACGGAATTGTGGTTTCCAGTCGTTCTGCAGTAATCGTGCCGGTTCTCTTCCACTCAGAGAGCCTGCTTTGCAGGTAGTCCAGGTGGTTCTGCTCCTCGCCGGCAAGCACCCGGAAGATGCGCTTACCTACAGGGTCGGTGGTGTCTTCCATGGCACCGTGATAGACATCCCGGACCTGGGTCTCAAATTCGATGGCCGTCTTGATCGCCTCTTCGATAGTCATGTTCCTCTCCTACCCTAAACTTTTGTTAAGATTTATTTTACTATCGGTGACGCATCTTGGTCAAAGGGGTTCGCTCTCATAGCAAGAGAAAATAGATAGGGATAACTATCTTTCAAATACTTCATGTAGTCAAACCATTGGTGGACAAGTAAGACGTACGCTCTTTTCATATCACCGGCCAGATGTTGATAGTCAGTATCTGGCAACTGAGTTAAATCTTCTCTGTTGGCTAATTCCTCTGTCAAATGAAAAACTGCCCGAAGAAGCTCTGTAAAGGATTCGTGTTCCAACAAAGTTGGGTTTTCCAATAATCGAAGTAAGAAATCCCTTTTCCCCGTAAGGTAATTGGCCAGGTCTTCCAGCTCGACCTTTTGAATCTCAACTCCATAATCGTAATTCTTAAGGCGTTTGCTAACACTTGAGAATTCATGCTCAGACCAATCATTGGCAACAATAAGCTCTTTTCTGATTTTATCCAATTTAGGGTCAAAGTCGGAAAAATATGCCAGCAGTCTTGTTCCGACTTCACTAAAGAAGGCTCCTATGACCATATTCAACTTTTCCAGCCGGGTGCGTTTTTCCCTCTCACTTAGCAGCCGGTGTATTATGAGGGTAACCAGCAGAACCTCAACAAAGACAAAGGCAATATCCCCTATCAAGTAAATGAAGATATGGTGCGGATCTCTAAAGATTGCATAATGTAGGAGATAAAAGACTATCGATAATACAATCAAGGATAGGCCCAAGAGGGTCTGCCAGCTGAATCGTTTCATATCTCATCACTCCTTCTTTCATGACCTGATTGGCCTGAGCACAGTTCACGAGAGCGAAGCGGGCACTACGTGCTCTGGCCTCCTGCAAATTTGGGTTTGTTCTATGGGCACTGCGATCTTGGGACGCCAATTATGCTCTCCAGACCTCCCAAGCCTTGCCAGCCACTTTAGCCTTGCTCAGTTGATGTAATGGCACTATCCCTTCCACAAGCCGTGTATGTTACAGTACTCACGGGCTGTCACCGCCTGCGTATCAATATCAAACGCAGCTTCTGGTGCATCCCCAGGCTTCAAAAACTGACGGTAGGCCTTTCCGTCTGCAATCACCTCGATCCATTCGATATAGTGTTTTTCCTCCATAGGGTGGGCAGCGCTGCCGACTTTCACCTTGATGCCACCTGCTGTCTTTTCCACCACAGGCACATGTTTCTCCTTAGCTGCATCAACGGCTCCTTCCACCAGGAGCTTCATCGGCTTCCCGCAGCATACGAGCTCCCCTTTGCCCTCGTGGAGCACCTCTACGATATTCCCACAAATCTCACACTTGTAAACCTGAAGTCTCTCTGTCATTTTCTTACCTCCTCTCCTGTTTTTTGCTTGCCTTCAATCACATCATCGGAAGGCGCAGAACCCGCAGGACTCCCTGTTGGTCTTGCACAAAAGATGTCTAACTTCTAGGCATAATCGGGACTTACTTGAAAAAAGAGCCCTGACACGTTCTTCTTTTATCTCATGGGCCTTTTAAGGTCTTACCCAGGACCAAGCTTAGCAGCCTCCACGGCAGTGAGCAACCCGCGGTATCATGAATCTCTTCATTTACATCACCTCCTTTTCTTCAGTAGTTTTCTGTCAGCAGTTCAAAGTAGGCCCGTTCATGATCACAGGCCGGACATCTCTCGGGAGCTTCGGTGCCTTCGTGGGTGTAGCCACAGTTGCGACACTTCCACGTAACAGCCCTGTCTTTTTTGAATACCTTTCCCTCTTCCAGGTTCTTTAACAAGGCAAGGTACCTTTTCTCGTGCTGCTTTTCAGCCTTGGCAATGGATTGGAACACTTGGCCAATCTCGCCAAAGCCCTCCTCCTCGGCCACCTTCGCAAATTCAGGGTACATCTCGGTCCACTCATGATGTTCCCCCCCTGCCGCTGCCTTCAGACTAGAGGCCGTATCGCCAATCACCCCGGCAGGGAAACTACCGCTGATTTCCACCTCACCGCCCTGAAGGAACTTAAACTCCCTCTTGGCGTGTTCTTTCTCGTTGTCTGCCGTCTCCAGAAAAATGGCGGCAATCTGTTCATAGCCTTCCTTTCTTGCCTGGGAGGCAAAATAGGTGTACCTGTTTCTCGCCTGACTCTCCCCGGCAAAGGCGGTCAATAGATTCTTTTCCGTCCTCCTGCCCTTAAGTTCCATAACGTTACCCTCCTTTGTTTAAGGAATATGGGTACTCATATTCCCTGAGCCCCCCACAATCGGGAGCGCAACAGGTAGCATCTACAACAGTAAAACCCCATTTGCAGTAAGGGGCGGCTAGTCCGTCATCGTTTTTGATAATAAGTATAAAAACAGAACCCCCAAGAACAGAAATCCTGCATTTTCTAATCCTTTTTCTTCGTGGGTTTCTGGAATCAGATCGGAAGCACCAATATAGAGAAAGGATCCCCCGGCCATTGCTAACAGCAATCCTACCACCGATTCCGACAGATCACCGATGAAGGCGAGCGAAATCAGAGCCCCCAATGGAGTAGCCAGAGCCACGGCAATAGATAGCTTCAGGGCAGTTTTTTCTTTTATCGAGCTAATCAGGAGAGAAAATGTAGTAACGCCTTCGGGAAGCTCATGTAAGATAACTCCCAGGGAGGTTAATAGACCCACTCTTTGATCTACCTCGAAGCCCACCCCAATGATGATACCATCAAGCAGAGAGTGAAAAAAGAGGCCGGAGAACATGACCATGCCCTTAGTATGCTGGGGGTTACTCTTTACTTTAAAGTGAATCTCAGATCCTGAATGAAGTACCATCACATTTTCCAACACATAAAAGAGGAGAAAACCGATAAAGGTAAAGAGCACGGCATTTTCAGAAAGTTCCAGTGATTCGGGAAAGAGATGGAAGAAGGCAATCCCCAAGATTAAACCGGCAGCAAAGGAATTTACATAATGGGAGTGCTTGAGAACCCATCTCTCCTTGAGGATAACCATGATAATCCCCAAAATGGTTGATGCACCAGCAATGGTGCTATAGAAGATAACGCTAAATCCACTACCCATCGCCTTTACCAATACATTCTTGGGAGACAGTATCTTTCAATAGATCGTCTCCGCAGGATTCACTTTCAAACTGGATTGTAGTATGTTCCATGCCGTATTTACCCTGGAGAAGCCCTTCAATTTCCTGTAGGATTTGAGCACTCCTGCTGACTAACAGATCTTCAATCAAGACATGGGCGCTCATGGCATAGATCCCGGAGGTAATAGTCCATAGGTGCAGGTGATGTATGTCTTTCACCCCCTCGATCTTATGGAGGTCATCTAACAGCTTCTCCACGTCTATATCCTTGGGGGTTGCCTCCAGAAAGATGTCGATTGATTCCCTTACCAGGCTATAGGCTCCTCTGAGAATTAACATACCAATGAAGATACCAATGAGAGAGTCTACCGGATTCCAGCCGGTATAAAGGATCACTAACCCTCCCACAACCACTCCCCCAGAAGAGATGGTATCACCCACCATATGGAAAAAGGCGGATTTAACATTCAGATTTCTCAGGGCAGATTTCTTTAGAATCATGATACCCGCCCCATTTGCCAAAAGCCCTATGGCAGCTACCACCAGCATAAACAAGCCCTTGATTTCCTCGGGATGAACAAGGCGTTGATATGCCTCATAGAATATGTAGGAAGAGATAAAGAACAGTAACATGCCGTTGAAAAAGGCAGCCAGAATTTCCAATCGATAAAACCCGAAAGTCTTTGAGGCCGTAGGGGGTCTTTGGGCGGATCTCATGGCAACCATACTCAGGCTCAAGGCCAATATATCGGTTAACATATGCCCAGCATCGCTCAGCAAGGCAAGGCTATTGGCCAGAAGGCCACCGATTACTTCCGCGATCATCACCCCAGCGGTGATTGATAAGACAATAAGCAGATTCCGCTGGGTAGACGAATATGCCCGACTAGCTGATCTTACGGGCTGATGAATATGGTGGACAGCCATTAGGTACTCGCTCTTCTAAATCCCCAATTCTGTTAACCCCCTAAAAGAGGCTTCTTTCTTTCTGGGCAAACCACCCTACGGGGTCAGAGAAGTAATCGTAAGAATCAAGAATGGGTAGAAAATGGCCTCTTTCCTCGGTTCCCAGAGTAAGGTAGAACCTCTGAACGTCTTCCTCTTGTGCCAGCGTCCAGAAGACCTCTTTTCCCAAGGAATTACTGGTTAAACAAGCGGCTTTTTGAAAAAACTCCTTCCCCTCCCTCTCGAACCGGAGGGCAAACGCAAGGCCCTCAACCATTCTATCCCGACTCTTTATCATTCTCCTCCTTACCTTTAAATCCAACCAAATTTCCTAAATTTGCTCCCAGTCCAGTAAAGGCAAAGTATCTAATATGGATAAATTTGCCGCCGACCTGAATCCAGAATTCAGCCACATCCTTCCCTCCCTAAACTCATCAAGTATTCTATTACCAATATGAACGCTGTTAGGAGGGTGACACATCTGTACTTCCCTGCCTATTCTACCAGGACTTCCGGGAAAAATCGCTCGATGGTTCAGAATTCTTTGGGGAAATATCTTTTCCGATTATCACTGTCTCGTTGGTCTTTTCTCTGATCTCACGCGCAATCTCTGTCATAAACTCTTCAAGTTCCATTTTTCAAACTGAGGCAACTTGAGTTAATAGAGCAACCTTCCCAATGGTCTTGCACATAATCGGGTTCTTCAAATTCAACCACAGTTATGCTGCCAATCTTTCCCTGCCCAGAACCTCACCCCGTGCGCTGATCACCACCTTTTCCATGGGAATTCTCTTACCTGCCATCTCCATTCCCTTCTCGACGATAATAGGCAGGCCTTGGCAGCATGGCACCTCCATCACAACCACCGTAATGCTTTTGATATTGGCCGTAGTAAAGATATCAGCAAACTTCTGAATGTAGTCCTGGATATCATCGAATTTCGGACACCCCACCATGACCACCTTCCCTTTGAGAAAATCCCGGTGGAAATTGGGATAGGCTACAGGTGTGCAGTCTGCTGCCACCAGGAGATCTGCCCCTTTCAAAAAGGGGGCGGTCGGCGGCACTAACCTGATCTGCACAGGCCAGTGGGAAAGGGTAGAAATAGAACTCTTCTGAATGGTAAGCTTATCGTCCTCTTCCCCGGATACAGGCCGAATAAAACTCTGGATCTGGGCGGATGGACATCCGCAGGCCATGGTCGCCTCCTCAGCACCTTCCTGTCGATCTTTTGAACTCAGATATTCTTCCACGGCCTCCTCATCAAATTCCTCAGCTTCACGTTCCACGATGGACAGTGCCCCGTTTGGGCATTCCCCCAGGCAGGCCCCAAGCCCATCACAGTATTTCTCCGTAACCAGTCTGGCCTTTCCATCCACAATCTCTATGGCTCCCTCGGCGCATGAGGGCACGCACTGCCCGCATCCGTCACAGAGCTCTTCATCGATTCTTATGATCTTTCTCTTGACTTGCATGATCTCCTCCCTATCAAGACAGTGTCTAAAGTGAGCTAAAGTTGTCAAAAATTATCATACTTTTTCATGCAGCATCCGGCATCAAGCATCACGAAGCCTCAAACTTCGTCGATTTGCCCGTCTCCCCGCTAAAAGCGGGGATACGGGCCGGGACAGCAAAGCTTGCCTAATTATGAGATAGGAGTATCTTTTTTGCCAGATTACCCCCGCTCTCTGTCAGAAAGGATTTCTCAACTATGCCGGTCAACTTCTCAGGCTCTACTGGGGCATCCTTCTGTTTTTCCTCCAGGTTGGCCAGTGTATCCGCATCGTATACCGCCTTGAAGTTGACAGTCTCTTGGGCTCCCGGATGCTGGTGATGTGCAAGAATATCGCATACCTCCTCAATCAACTCCTCCCTGGCCCCCACTCTGACCAATATCTCCCTTGCCGCCGTTGGACCTTCCTCCTCCTGATAACGGGCAGCAGTACTCTCATGTTTCCGCTCCGCCTCTTTAATTCCGATGTCGTGCAGATAGGCAGCAGTTAAGATTACTGCCAGGTTGCCCTGTTCCGCCTTCCCGATGTGCTCAGCATATCTGGCTACCCGGGTTGCGTGGCCAATCCGCTTGAAATCCTGTTTAAAATAGCGCTTCATCTCAATAGCCACCCGATCCTTTAGCAGATCTTCTTTCTTGGCTATGATTTCTGGAGGAAGGTTCCCTATGCACTGCTCGGCATACTGACAGTATGAGGCGCAGCCAAAATCCATATCGGGGTTCAGAAAACGGTAACCGCATTCTTTACAAGTACGGTTTGTATCATCCTTAAAAAACTCCACTTCACTACCGCACTTGGGGCATTTGGCCTCAAAGATGGCCCCCGGCTTCCAATAACGGCTGCCCTGTCCCGGGCATTGCATCGCTTTCCTCCTTTTGTTGGCGCACCCCCCAACGTCCTGGCTTTCACCATTGTTTGATTTTAACTGCGAATAAGGTGGTTGACCATGGTCAATACCTCATCAGGATTAAAGGGCTTATCTATGCATCCATAAACCCCGGTATCCATGGCCTCCTTGATGAAACCATTACCCCGCTTAGAAGTTATGAGGATAATATAAGAATGGGGGCATTCCCTTTTGATCTTGGCAAATAGTCCTTCACCCCTTATCCCTGCTGTTTCGCTATCTAAGAAGATAATATCGAAGGTTTTACTGTCAAGCACAGTACCTATCTGGTAGCCGTCTTCTAAGGCGGTTACCAGATAGCCTTTCTTCTCCAGGAGAGCCTTAAGGATCTCAAGATAGTTAGGGTTTTGATCGACAATCAGAATGCTTCTTCTCACAGCCTCTCATCCTTGCTCTTGATAAGATGAAATCTCTTACAGTTAAGTGAGCAATCTTAATGCCAGACACTCTGATTTTGATGTCAGACCAGGAAGGCCAGATCCAAAACCTCAATAAAAAAAACCACTTAAGGACTTACCTCGGGTAGTTGAAAAACTAACTCTGACCGGTTTGTCACCAGCTCATTGACAAATAGAGGCGAGGTACTGTCTGAATTTCGATCTAATGAGAGAGACTAAATGTGATATTACGTTTTAATTCCAGCAAGTTACATCACAGTCTAATCTTGGACTCATATGTATCATTTTTGTGCAGGCTGGATAAGTGGGCCTTGAAGGAATTGGCCCGCCTGATACTCTTTGACCTTTAGAGCGAGAGAGTCTAATAATCGAACAAGGTTACTGCCTGCTTGTTCATTCAACATCAATTATGAGATTGCCTCTCCTACACTCTATTGTAAGGCTCGATTGAAACGGTAAACTCAGGCAAGATATTTCATTCTTGAGGTTTTCTTGAGAAAAGCAAAAGGGATCTGTAGATAAGCATACCCGGATTTCGAATAGACCCCCACAGTGTTATTCAGTGCATGAAAGTAGTTGGCATTGTCCTTGCGGTGGATATAATAGCAACGGAAGGCTCCGGATGGTCTTTCACTTCCCCGATAAATTATTCTAGCTTAGTGAGTAGTGCGAAAATCATGCCATCAACTGATGCGGCGATGATAAGGCTTTTGGTATCTGTTGGGGGGCTCCTTTTCTTTCTGTTCCTAGAACTTTCAATCCCATACAGGCCGAGCACGGTTTCTAAGTTCAAAAGGTGGGCGAACAATATCAGCCTAAGCATCTTCAACAGCGTTATCCTCCGTCTGTTCTTTGCCGCACCTATCCTTCAAACCACTTTCTATGTCAGTCGAAATCAATTGGGTGTCCTCAATCTGATGAGCTTACCGTATTGGACCAAGATGATCGCAACGGTGGTTTTTCTGGACTTCATGCTCTACGTCTGGCATCTCTTGAACCACGAAGTCCCTTTTCTGTGGCGTTTCCACCGAGTCCACCACTCCGATCTCAATATGGATGTTTCCACGGCAAACCGCTTTCATATCGGTGAACTGGCCATGTCCGCTGTAATAAAGATTGGTCTCATATTCTTTCTCGGTGCCGACTTATTCGGTGTGATGGTGTATGAAATCCTGGTCGTCGCCACTGCCCAGTTTCATCACAGCAGTCTCAAGGTACCCTCCTGGTTCGAGGATATCTACTGGGTGCTCTTTGTTCCGCCATCGATGCACCGTATCCATCACTCGGTGGTCATTAAGGAACGCAATACCAATTATGGTACCATTTTCTCCGTGTGGGACCGCCTACTCGGAACGCTCCTCAGAGGCATAGACCAGGAGCGTATTCGCATCGGTGTGGGTGCTTATAACAGACCAGAGAAACTACATTTTCATCATTTGTTGGTCATGCCTCTCACGCATCCGGTCCGCTAGGACCGAATTGGGTACTCTGGAGAGAACTCTCCAGGGATGGCTTGTTGGAGACATAATCCTATTCGAGAGACTTGAAGAATTGCTGGAGGTATAACCGATGATCCAGTTAAAAAAATTGTTTAGACCGGTTCCATCAATTGGTCCTGAACAGGCCAGGGAATTTATAGCCAAACACCGAGAAGGGGCATATACAGTGTTGGATGTGCGACAGCCCGAAGAATACGAAAGCGAACACATCCCGGGCGCAAAGCTCATCCCGCTGCCTGCCCTTGACGATTCACTTGCTGAGTTGGATCCCCAAAAGCCGATTATCGCATACTGAGCGGCCGGTGCAAGGAGCCGAGATGCGGCTCAATTGCTGTCTGGAAGAGGTTTCAAAGAGGTTTACAGCCTGCAAGGAGGCATACGAGCCTGGAGCGGCCTCAAGGCCTTCGGTCCCAAGGAGCTCAATATGGATCTCCTGCGAGGTGATGAAGCGCCCGCGGAAATCACCCTCTTCGCATACGGCATGGAGAATGCCCTGGGTAGTTTTTACACGATCCTATCGGAGAGGACAGCGGACAAAGACCTCGGGCATCTTTTCACTAAACTAGAAGGCATTGAAGAGAGGCATAAAAAGATGGTCTTTGAGCTCTACTCTGATATTGAGCCATCAGGGATGGGCCTGCATGAATTCGAATCGAAGGTAACATCCCAGGTCATGGAAGGAGGCTTTGATATCGAGGGGTTTATGAAGGATAACGAGCCCCACATGCAAACGTCGCCCGATGCGCTCATGGTGGCCATGATGATTGAGACGCAGGCAATGGACCTGTACCTTCGCTATGCGGACAGAAGCTCTGAGGCGCGCACTAAGGAGGTCCTATTCAAGATAGCAGATGAGGAAAAAGCCCATCTGACCGCATTAGGGCGACTTATGAGCGAAAAGGCATAAACCGAAGAAAACACCATCACAGGATGTTATACCAAGTTGCAATCATGTCATTGCGAGGAGCGAAGTGACGTGGCAATCTATCCTATTGAGCCCGCCCTGGTGCGAGTTGCCGGGAATAGGCTGTTGGTGCTGCAATATTTCGGAAACGGAAGCCTTAAAAATCAAGCATGGCAAATCAGGTCTGGGCCAGGGATTGCTTCACAGCCGTTCCCAATGACGTTTATGAATAGTAGCTCTTTGAATGCAACCTGGTATTAGCTGTGGACCGACAACAGTATGATTTTTCTGTTCCAGCGAGGAAATTCTTTCAGAGGTGCCAGATTCTTACGGAGTTGGAATCCTTGTGCCATTTGAAAACGAACCAGGTGAGGATGAAAAGGTAAAGAAACTTGAGGACCAAACACACATCTATATTGCCCGTGACCTGCTCAACGCCGCAGAGCTTATAGTTACAAGAGAAAAGCGAAGTTCTCCTTCTATTCAGGACTGAAGACTGTGTCAATGGCAGAGCGGTTTCCGCACTAGGTTTTGTACCGGATGTTGGTCAGATCCATGGTTATGACAAAAGTTCTTGATCCTCAACTCACTGTAATTATTCTGAGGGAATCTGCATCACCCAATTGTCCGGGAGATGTCCCCTCGGTTAGTATCACCCTGTCACCTTTTTTTGCCAATCTGTTGTCTTTTATGAGTTTCATTATCACATCATGCCAACCATCAACTCTATTCTCTATCAAAAACGGGTAAACTCCGTAGGATAAGGCCAAAAATTTGTATGTTGGGTCATAATTACTAAAAGACAGAATCCAACAATCAGGCTTAAATCTGGAGATACGACGAGGTGTACTTCCAGTATGCGTGGGCGTCAAGATAAGGCGTACCTTGAGCGCACGTACGGCTTCAATCACATTCAGGGATACAACATCCTCAGCGCTCACGTTTTTCCTGCCAATGCCACTCCTGAAGTAGTCCTCTAAATCCGATGGCCATTTTACGGCCCTCCGTTGGCGTTCAATAGACATCGCAATTCTGGCCATCATTTTCACCGTCTCCACAGGATACTTACCGATAGCCGTTTCCTCAGACAGCATGACAGCATCTGTCCCATCCAAGATAGCGTTTGCTACATCTGTTACTTCCGCCCGGGTTGGGCGAATATTCTCTGTCATGGATTCCAGCATTTGTGTGGCTGTGATCACTGGACGCCCCAAGAGATTCGCCTTGCGGATAAGTTTTTTCTGAACCGCAGGCACATCCTCTATGGGGATCTGCACCCCAAGATCTCCACGAGCGATCATAATCGCATCCGCCACATCCAATATTTCATCGATGTTTCTGGCTGCCTCTGCCCGTTCGATTTTTGCTACTACACAGATAGATTTACCTCTTTTTCTTGCAAATTCCTTGACCTTACGGATATCGTCAGCTTTTTCAATAAATGAAGTGCCAAAGGTATCCACCCCATCTTTGAGCCCAAGATCAACAAAATCGAGATCTTTGTCGGTTATCGGATCCATAGATATCCTTGCCCTTGGGAGGTTTAGCCCCTTGTTGGATAGCAAGGGCCCACCAATGATAACCTTACACCTCACCTCATCACTTGATACCCCCTGAACCCTTACCTGTAGAAAACCGTCATTGAGATAGATGAGGCTACCTTTAGACACAGTCTCTGGTAATCTTTTGTAATTGACAGGGATACGTGAGGCGGTTCCAGGGAT
>JABXJY010000482.1 GCA_013375385.1 Desulfobacterales bacterium | reverse complement strand
TGTGCCGGAGCGCTGGTGTTGGGTAGATTGGACAGGTTAGTCTATGGATGTGATGACCCAAAGACAGGTGCGTGCAAAAGTCTATACAACATCGTACAGGATGAAAGACTCAACCATAAGCTCGAAGTTACAAGCGGCGTTCTGGAAGAGCAATGCCGAGAGCAGCTACAGGGATTCTTTGCTCGGCGACGTCAAGAGAACAAGAACAACAATAAATATAGATTCTGACTGCGTAGAGCCACGAGTAGAGCAAAGGCCAATCCCGCAAGGCGGTCTATTTGCTGAGCTTGACGGCTGTGCCGTAAACTAACAGTTCAGCGGCACTGCCCACAACACTCGTAGTCATATAACGAGCATTGATTATTGCATCGGCGCCCATCTGTGCAGCCTGGGCCATCATCCTGTTGGTAGCTGTTGTCCGGGCTCTTCCCATCATCTCTGTATATTCAGTCAATTCGCCGCCGAGGATCAACCTGACGATGGCGGACAAATCTTTGCCCAGCCAGATAGCAAATACTGTATGGCCCTGGACGAGACCGAGAATCTCACTTGTCTGGCGGCCGGGTACTGCATCGGAATTCAACAGCAAAACCTTACTATCAGAGTCAGCAGGCAGTGGCGTCTCTGCTGATGTCCCGGCTGTCCTTTGTTCGAGGGCCAATGTCACCAGGACCACAAGGACGCCGCCCAGAAGGCAGAAGACTGCTATACGCAGCCACCAGGGCACAACCGGGTCGTCAGCAACGAGCACGTGCCAGGGTATCCCGGCAAATATTACAATGAAGAGACCCAGCACGAAGGCCAGCGAGCCAATTTGTCGAATTGTTTTCATAGCTTCTCCTTATAACACTAAGATCCAAAATCTCAGCTAACGATTAGCTGAGCAATGAGCGCTCTTGTGAGTCTGCTCGAGCGATTTATTAGGCTTAATCACTGTGTCCCCTATATACCCTAACACGATTCTTTCTTAAGGATCCCATAAAATTC
>JABXJY010000222.1 GCA_013375385.1 Desulfobacterales bacterium | reverse complement strand
TTCTTCGGTCTTCCTTCTTGAGTTCGAACAGCACGAGTCTGAAAAGCCTCTCGAACCACCGACTTGAACCGAGATATCGGTAGCGCTGTCCTAGATTGCAGTCGTTGCTGGCTTTCCCTCCCTATTTGCCCTATTGCAGTATAAGAAGAGCTTATTAAGCGTGATTTAGGGCTGACTGAACGCCGAGATTCTTGATGCTTCCCCACAATGGTATGATGATTCGGCAACAACTGCACTCGTTGTTTCTTTAGTCGTGCTTGGCGCTCCTTAAGCCACCTACGAAACAGAGCGCTTTTTATTGCTGGCGAATCGTCCGGGCCACAATCATAAATAACTGGGTATCTCCTTGGCCCACACCAAGGATGGCAACAACCAACCCGGGCATAATTACAGAACCATGGTCGGCAGGTAGTCCAGCAGTGGTCACCTGGATACCACCACCAGGGATCGCGAAAACCCCAGGGGTATGGGGCGTATGCGCGCGGCTGTTCTTCCTCCCACAGGTGTATCTCCTTGACTACAAGATAGGGATAGCGGTAGTCAATCTCCGCTAACCGTACGACCTCCTTACCCTGCACAACCCCGACGATAGTAACCTTTCGCCCCCTACGGTAGATCTCGCTGTCGAGATGGCCCTCATACAGTGCTAAAAAACGTCCCAGAGAAACATCGATATCTATGGGCCTGCCCTCACGGTCAAGCTCTGTCTGATATATCTCTAGCAGGGTACCTTCCTTCTTGTTAACTGTTTTGACGATAACCCCTCCCAGGAGGACCACCTTTCCCTGATAGTCCTGGGGAGCCTCCCGCAGTTGAGCAAACCTAATCTCCCTGTTTACCTCTTGAAGGATGTCTTTTGAGATGACATGGGCGCAGCCGGACACAAAGACAAGGGCTGCTGCCAAAAAAAAGAGTCTTTTCATTACGCCACCGTTACCTTCTAAAGCCATATTCCTGTTAAGAAAGGAGGTCACCCAATGGAGTGCCCTGGTCATTCATTTCGTCCCAAATCGCTTCACTATCCACCTGCCAGTTTTCGCGCTAAAACCGAGGGCCCTCAGATTGGTGATAGCTGTCCCTACATTGCCCTTGGCTTCAAGGGTAACCATTTCCTCGTCAACCATCAATTTCTCCTCATTCCATCTGTTGGTGAGGGCGCTGAATCCGAGGACTCGAAACTTGGTAAACACAACTGCCACATGCCCATTGTATTTGCTATCGAGAACCCGCTCATTGGGACGAAGGTCTTGAGTCACCCACCGATCTCCCACGGCTGAAAAGGCCAAGAGCTCGCTTTCCCTCACCAGAACATAGACTTCCTCCACCACTTCTTCTGAAG
The DNA here is from genome assembly GCA_013375385.1 of Desulfobacterales bacterium. GTDB lineage: Bacteria > Desulfobacterota > DSM-4660 > Desulfatiglandales > B25-G16 > JABXJZ01. The sequence continues at coordinate 3,143 of JABXJY010000222.1, read as the reverse complement.
AAGCGATTGCCGTGGGGAGCCAAAATAATGCGACCAAAAGCAATATCCCTAGGGCGTCCTTTTTATTCATTAATCATCTTTCGCTTCAAGCTGGCCTGATCACATGGGTGTTTCTTATATCATTAAGGAGCTTCCCGTGGCTCCCAGAACCAAGATTCTAGGGTCCTTGTGCTTTCAGCGAGGCGATGGACACTTGCGCAAGGTAAGGCTTAGCGCAGATATCTCATCTTTTTCATCAATTAGATCCATAATCACTAGTCGAGAATTGCACAATTTGAGAAAGCTTATAGTCTAGGAAGAGTGCGGATTGCGTATGGTAGTCATAAACTCAATTTTTGAGGTGTATCGAAAATTTAGATTAGTGTTGTTTGTCCGAGGCGCAGCCATGCAACACAGAACATAGAAAATTATGTATTTTCTCTTCTTTCATTAGGTTATTATACCTTCTCTCGCCAATTATTCAAGGAAATATTTTTAAAAAATTACCCTGCAAATCTAAAGAGTTTGGGTGAAAGGGCACGAAAGGCCGGGATGGATGCAGGGCTGCAAATAAAGGAACTTACTTCGATTATAAAGAAAGGGTGAATTACTTGATCTGCCCATTGTGGATTTCAATCGCCAATCGATAAAATCAGCAAGTCGGAAGGATATTAGGATTCAGGTAGTTATCGCTAATGGTCGCCCTTGGGCGAACAGAGCATGAGGTGTCTGGCAAGAAGAAGCCAGCACGGATAGAGGTTTGCTCGAGGCACAATAAGGGCCTCACGTTTCAGGAATGCACGTATCATAATATCTTGTTGCCAGGTAATCTCTACGCGAGCCATTTTAATGCCCTCCCCCATCTAATACAAAAGTACCACCTTAGTCTCTAAAATACGATTAAAAATCATACTTTCTACCTATTGTATTTTTCTTTAAAGAAGGCTCTCATTTGAGAGTACCGGTATCTTTTCGTGGAGTTAAAATTATTCTCTGTGAATATCTCAAGAAACTGGAAGATCTCCTCGCTACTGATCGATTCAAGGTCTCTCTCCCCAAAGAGCTCCTCGAAGTTGTCTAACAAGTACCGGCAGCTTATAACGGTGCCCAGTTTAGGGTTTGGTTTTTGATAATCCCGAAAGATTTTCAATGCAGTTGAAGTCTCCATAGCCTATCCTTTTCAAAAAGGTAATTTACAGTTTTTAGAAGATCGGTTATAAAGGAACAATAGAGAAGTCTATTTCCGGTAAAAAAACGGAAAGGCTGGAATTTGCAAGGCTGGCCATTGTGTTATATGTTGATATCTAATTTTCTTAAAATTATGTTTCAGCTTTTATTTGGTGAATAGTATGGCGACAGATGACAAAAGAATAGACCCGAGAGTCGTATCGTCAAACCTTTTATCTTACGTTTGTCTTGATGAAAATGACCATGAAAAGATGCAAGGAATGGGAAGAACCTTAAATGTAAGTGAAAGTGGAATCCTGCTAGAGACGCATATTCCTATTGATCCGCATCATATTGTGTCTCTGACTATAGCCCTGGAAAATGACCTCATGGATTTGAAGGGAAAGATTGCCCATTCCAGCAAACGGGAAGATGGAAAGTTTGAATCCGGAATTGAGCTCATGGAAATGAATGAACAGAAGCGTCGGTTTTTAAGACAATATATGCTAATTTTCAGGGGCCAAGAAAATATGATATAAGGTGAGGCATTTGATCCAACATATCCAAGAGTGTTCAGGGAGGGGATTCAATGTCTGATAAAGAACATATAAGGTCTTTGATAAGGGAGGCGGAAATTTATCGAAAACAGGGCCTTTTGGAGGAATCTAAAGAAAAATACGAGGAGATCCTCAAATTCATCCAAAACCATGAAAGTTATTCCAAGGATAAGAAACTCATAGACGCCGCTAAAAGTAAAATCCGAACCGTGGAAGAAACTCTGGATGAGATTGATCAAGCTGCAGAGACACCCGAGCTGTCCCAGGAGGTAGGAGATCTCATCAGTCGATTATTTTCATTTTCGAAAGATAAAGACATGGCCGCAATGGAAGGAGCGGTTGCCCTAGGCAAATTTGGTCAATATGAGAAGGCTATAGTAGAACTTCAAAGGCTAATAAAGGAAGGAATTATGCCTGTCTTGGCTGCCAAGAACATCCTCAGGTGCCACGTGACCATTTCTTCTCCAGATGCGGCTATTGCTCAATTCAAAGAATGGGTGTCTCAAGTTGAATTCCCCAGAAGGGAACTGAGATACATACGAGCGTTTCTTGAAAATGCCTTAATAAAGCATGGCATCAAAGCCGACCTCCCGCAGGTGGATGAAGCACCTACTGAAGGAGGTAAACCTGAGGAAAAAGAAGAGGACATCATCGATATATCCTCCTTTGCCGTACAATTGGCGAATGGCCCCCGCAAGGGTGAAATGGTGGAGTTCGAGGTCACCTTTCAGGCAGGCAATAAGATTAGCACCATCCTTCCAGCTCAGCAAAAGGATTTTACAGATGCCTTCAAGCCTGGACTTCGACTATCAGTTATACAGTGTTTTTCTCCTTTAGCTGTATTCAATGGAAGAGGAATCGTTTCCGGATTGAACAGGATAACGTCCGGCCCAAGGCGGGGGGATTACTCGCTGGATATCACAATAGATGGTGTGTAGTCATTTGATTGAAAAGGCTATCGGTTTCAGGTCAAATATTAGCAGTAAAGAAGATGAAAATTTTTTTGGCCATAACATTAAAAAAGGGTCTTTGGAGGATGTTTTAATTTGTATGGCTGTTTTCAACCCTAAAGATAGAGTCATCGAATGTAAGCTTGTGTATTATGGCCCGGGGCGGAGCGGAAAGACCACCAATTTGGAATACATTTTCAAAGCGGGGAAAAAATACACGAACAGCGATATGGTCTCCATAAATACCAAGGGAGATCGTACCCTTTTCTTTGATTTTCTTCCCATCGGCTTGGGTAAAATCAGAGGTTGCGACATCAAGGTTCAGCTCTACACAGTCCCCGGACAGGCAAAATATAGCTCCACGAGAAAACTGGTTCTCAAGAATGTGGACGGTGTAGTTTTCGTTGCAGATTCACTTGAGATTCAACGAAAAGCAAACTTTTTGTCTCTGAAGGATCTCCAGCAAAACCTCGCAGAACAGAACATGAAT
>JABXJY010000481.1 GCA_013375385.1 Desulfobacterales bacterium | reverse complement strand
CCCCGGGTAAGGTGAATGGAAGCCCGACTTGCCGCCCCCAATGCCTGGCTCACCGCTTCCCCCACATCGGCGGGGTAGTGGGCACAGCCACAGAGATATATCCCATCGGTGGAAAAGTCAAGGGGTCGGAGCTTGATATGTGCTTCCAGATAGAAGCCATCCTGATCAATGGGGACCTTGAGGAGAGTGGCCAGAGCCTCGCTCCCCCGCTGGGTGACCAGTGGGGTGGAGAGCACCAGAAGGTCTAAGGGGAGGTTTAGCTCCCGCCCCAGTAATTGATGAAAGACCTTAACCTGCTGGTTTTCTACCACTGGAGGCTGCTCGGGGGAGAAATTGACCAATCTCACCCCCAGCTCCTTTGCCCTTCGCAGATAGCTTTCGTACTCATCTCCATAAGCTTGCATCTGACGGTAGAGGATGTGCACGGAAGCGTCGGGGTTGAGCTCCTTTATCAGAATGGCGTTCTTGATGGCGGTGACACAGCAGATGCGGGAACAGTAGCTCCTCTCGGGACTCATAGCTCCCACGCACTGAATCATAACCACTTTATCCCCTTTGAGTTTCCCTTTGCTCAGAAGACTCTCCAGCTCTAACTGGGTAATGACATTCTTTTTATTGTATCCATACAGACCCTCCGGGGGCTCCCACAGCTGGGCACCGGTAGCCAGGATGATCACTCCGGTTTTAAGGGGAGTCTCCTTCTCCGGGGACTTGATGGTCACCTCGTAATTTCCTATATACCCTTTAACGCTGATGACTTCTGATTCCAGATATAAGTCAATCAAGGGGTTATCAATTACCTTATCCCTCCAGGGCTTCAGAACCTCCTCTGCCAATACATCAGAGGGATATAATTTATAAAGATGCCTGAGCATCCCGCCAAATTCCGCCTCCCGCTCTACCAGGGCAACCCGAAAACCCCGCTCAGCCAGCGAAGCAGCTGCCGCAAGCCCTGATATGCCTCCGCCGATGACCAGCGCCGAGGGTTCCACTTC
>JABXJY010000221.1 GCA_013375385.1 Desulfobacterales bacterium | reverse complement strand
ATAATAAACGAGAAAATACCAGTACCGCAAGGGATGTGTTACAATATGGGGCCGCGTCATAAATAGAACTCCTGTCATAAAGGCAACAAACCAGGCGATGAAGATGCCCAGGATAAGATGTTGCCAATCCGGCACCCAGTTCAAAAGCGACCACACCAAAAAGGCGACCAAAAATAAAACTATTCTGTTCTTCACCCCGTTGGATTCCTTTAACCTTAAATCTTAAACTTATACATCATATTACAACGTATGTTCGAAATAGTGAATCTTACCCCGTTAAACTCCATCTGGTTGAGAGTCTAACAGGGTTCATCTACTTTATCCCCTTTAAGACTATGACAGCGTATTCTGTACCCTCTAAAAGTACATCCGTTGCCCTTTGAAGAAAGACCTCCTTTACGCCAGGAAGAAGCAGAAGCCCTCCCACGACACAGAGAAAGGCCAACGCCCCCATGGACAATTTCATAAAAAGTGGTGCCTCTCTTATTCTACTCAAGTTCTCTCTCAGTTCACCGAAAAACGCGTATTTCATCACCTTCATAAAAGATGCCAAAGTTAATAGACTTGCTAAAACGGCCCAGAATGCATATCCAAATCTTCCAGCTTGCACCACCGCAATGATTATAATGAGTTTGCTCCAAAAACCATTAAATGGAGGGATACCTGAAATCGACATAGAGGCAACCAGGTTTGTTGTGCCTGTTACAGGCATTCTACTTGTCAGTCCACCCATCTTTTGTAAATCGCGTGTTCCTGTCGAATATTCTACTGCACCTGAATTCAAAAAGAGAAGCGATTTAAACACAGAGTGGTTAAAAAGATGGAATAACCCTCCTAATATGCCCAGTGGCGTGCCCAGACCAATGCCCAGAACGACATAGCCTATCTGGCTTATAGAGTGATATGCCAAAAGTCGTTTGAGATCCCATTGTCCGATAGCTAAAAGTACACCCACAACCATGGACAAGGTTCCTAAAAACATCAGTACCGAAGATAAGGTGGGGCTTAGTCCAATTACATTATAAAATATTCTGCATAGCGCATAGATCCCGAGCGCTTTTATGAGTACGCCAGAGAGCATAGCCGATATGGGTGCGGGAGCTGAGGGATGGGCATCGGGAAGCCACGCATGAAAAGGAACAAGCGCCGCCTTGAGACCAAACCCCATGAGAAATAAAACGCTTACCATGAGAGTGATATTACCTGTGCCCTTTTGCGCCAGAATATTTGCCATATCCGCCATGTTCAATGTAGAGGTATAACTATACAAAAGGGCAATACCAAGAAGAATAAAAAGTGACCCGACGGTGCTCATAATCGCATATTTGAAGGCTGCCTCAAGTTCATGGCGGTCTGTGCCAAATGCAACTAAGGCATAACTTGCCACAGCAGCTATCTCCAGAAGAACAAAGAGGTTGAACATATCGCCTGTTATTACAACACCATTCATACCGCCGACCATTAAGAAGAACAGGGTATAGAAACTCCATTTGGCGGTATATCTTTCCATATAATTTACCGAATAGACCACAATACAAAAGGCAATCAGATTTATTGTCACCAGCATAAATGACGTCAGACCATCTAATACCATACCTATACCTATGGGCAGCTTCCAGGCGCCGACACTGTAGGTAAGGATTCCGTATATACTGTACAGGCGGACACTCAAAAGGGATAAGCCGCACAGGATTAAGGCAACTGACACCCCAAGCACATCCGGCAACCTCTTTATTCTTTTGCCAAGAAGAGAGATTAAAAACGCCCCTGCTAGCGGTATGGCCACAAACAGCGGTATTATATTGGAAGCGGTTATCATCCTCTTAGCTCCCTGATCTTGGTAATATCAAAAGTGCCATACTTCTCATATATCCTCATCGCAATGGCTACAAGAAGCGCCGTGGTAGCCAGGCCAATCACAATAGCCGTGAGTACCAGCGCCTGCGGCAGCGGGTCAACCATATTGGTGATATCCACATCAGGTGAAAAAATGGGAGAGCGCCCTCTCATACGGTATCCCGTCAATATAAAAAACAGGTTAACTGCATATTCTGCGATCATCACCCCAACTATGATCTTGATAATATTGCGTTTGCGCAAGATGCAATAAAGGCCAAGACAAAAAAGCACAAGACAAAGCAGATAGACAATCATTCCTTCCGCTCCGGTTCAAGTTTTAGTGAAACCAGGGCCACAAATATTGCAAAAAGACCGGCGCCAACTATTAGACCTATCGCTATATCGCAAAGAGGAATAATCCCCGCGCTAAACAGCCTGAAAGGCTCTCCTTTTGGGATAAAATTCAGGAAAAAATAACCTCCTGTAAATCCCAGTAATGCTATGGCTAAAAATAATATTGCACCTAAGCTTACAAAAAATGACGCAGCCGCTTCGGATAATTTTCTAAAGGCTACTTCTTTGCCGTAGGCAAGCATAAGATGGATAAAAGAAAGGGCGATAATTACCCCGCCGGTAAATCCTCCGCCAGGTGAGCCATGACCATGGAAAACAATATAGAGACCGTAAAGAAGTATCAGTCCTACCGTAAGACGTGTAATCGTCTTTACAATCAAAGACATCCCTTTTTCGTCTTCTTTACTCATCATCTTCCTCTACTATTTCACCGCGTTTGATTCTTCCTATCCGTCGCACAATTGCCAAAACGCCTATTACCGCTGCAAATAATATTGTCGCCTCACCTAAGGTATCATAGGCCCTGTAATCGAGGATAACGGAGCCAACAAGATTTGTCGCCCCCGTCTCAGAGAATCCTTCTTTCAGATATGTAGAGGCCACCTTCATGGTCGGATAGCCAAATTCCGGAAGCTCCCTCAGGCATTTCCATGCCGCAAGTAAAAATACCGCGATAAAACCAATGGTTATTACTGAATTAAGAACCCAACGGCCGGATGTAGAAAACGGAAGGTCCTTCTTTAAGGTGGCCCTTATCAAGATAATCAGACACAATATTTCTACAACGAGCTGAGTTATGGCTACATCGGGCGCCTTCAGTATCAGAAGTGCTACTACAAGTCCCAATCCTACAGCACCTACGGCTACCACAGAGGAAAGCAAATCCTTCACTTCTATCGCGATTATTGCCCCGATGATCATAAATATTAATAACACATACAGATCGATCATCTTACTACCTGAGTAAAATATAAAAGAGAATCCCCATCCCCAAAAGGCACCAGGCCAGGTAAGTGGGAAGAATCCCATTGTGGATATAGCTCAGCACCTTGTTAAAGCCCAATGTTATTTTTGCGCCCACCTCATACACGTCAAAGGCCTTTCTTTCAGCCAATCTGTAAATACCTCCCAAAACACCTATATCCTGAACTGTATTATAAAACTCGGTTCCTGAGATTCTCATATCCGGATGCTCTTTTAAGATTTCCCCACCTACAAAGATTTCTGCTTCCTTTGCTTGCGTTATTTTGCCTAAAAGATAAATTATAATACCCACTATAATTCCTGCAAGAATCAAGGCGGTAGCAAGGTCGGCATTCCATATACCGGAAAACACCACGTCCATACCCAAACTCGGCAAGATGAACATCTTAAGCGGTATCCGATAGGCAAATACGCCGAAGATAATGCAGAGAGCCGCAAGAAAAACCTGCGGGATCCACATTGTGAGACCAACTTCTTCAGGACCTTGGACCTTGAGCTTTGAGCTTTGGGCCTCCGACGGTTGGCCCAAAAATACAGCGTGGATCAATTTCATAAAACTCGCCAGGGTCAAGGCGCTACCAAACAGAGCGGCAACAAGCCATATTATCCAGAGATATCCGCCACCTTTGCCCGCCTCTATTACCCCTTGATAAATCATCCATTTTGAGGCAAACCCGTTGAAAGGTGGAACTCCTGATATTGCCAAAGAGGCAATCAAAAAGGTAACAAAGCTAACGGGCATAATTTTGGCAAAGCCACCCAGTCTTTCTAAATCGGTTGTCCCGGTTCTTTTCTCCACTGCGCCACCTGAAAGAAAAAGACACGACTTAAATATCGCATTGTTCAGCATATGGAATAACCCGCCAGCAATACCTATGGGGTTAGCCGTCCCTATCCCCAGAACCATATATCCAACCTGGCTGACCGCATGATAACCTAAGAGCCTCTTTAAATCATGCTGGATAAGCGCCATCATCACTGCGGCCACAATAGTAAAACTACCCAGTGCCATTAAGAATGTATTCATCGCCGCATTCATTTGGAACATATCTAAAGAGATTCGGGCAAGAAAATATATTCCCAGAAGCTTATCCAGAGAGGCAGGCAAATATGCAGTAACAGGTGTAGGGGCATCTTCGGCAGTATCCGGAATCCAGGTGTGCAAAGGCATAGCCCCGGCCTTAGCAAATGCGCCTGCAGCAAGACAGAGATACGCCCAGACAGCAGGTTTAGTATTTAACGCTATGCTTATCTTATCCATCTCCAGCGTCCCGGCAATTCGCCATATCAAAGCCAATCCCAAAAG
>JABXJY010000220.1 GCA_013375385.1 Desulfobacterales bacterium | reverse complement strand
AGTTGCAATCATGTCATTGCGAGGAGCGAAGTGACGTGGCAATCTATCCTATTGAGATTGCTTCACATTCGTTCGCACTGACGTTTATAAATAGTAGCCGTTTGAATGCAACTTGGTATAAGACTATCTCATGCGATTGTTACTCCTTCACTCAGATAGACATCCTGAATAGCATGAAAATCTCTATTCCCTCCTTAAGTGACTCTTGATCTGCCCATATAATCGTCAACTACCTGATACCTGACAAGATCTATCGGGTCGTCGGAACAAAAGTTTCTTATTTTAGCTTGATACAAAAATAAGGATCCTTTGTCTATCCTATTGCTGTCATTTCGGAGATTAGCATTTGCTTTTTCTTCAATAAATGTATAGACAAGTAGTGATCTTAAAAAGAAAGCGATTGATGACATCACAATCTCTGTCCAACTATCTCATTCTTGGAACCAAGGGATTTTGCATGGGGGCGGCAAATGTTGTTCCTGGTGTATCAGGAGGTACCATGGCCCTCATCCTTGGCATATATGAAGAACTAATAAATGCCATTCATTCACTTAATCTTAAGTTTCTGAGGCTCATTGCCCTCCTTAAGATCAGAGAGGCAATCTCATCTGTTTCCTGGCCTTTTCTATTGCCTGTTGGCCTGGGTATTTTACTGGCCACCCTGTCTTTGGCAAAGGCCCTGAGCTGGCTTTTACACAACTATCCAGTTATTGTCTGGTCCTTTTTCTTCGGTTTGATTTTATCCTCGGTCTTTGCAGTCGCTAAGGTGATAAAAGAGTGGAGAATCCCTACCTTTATTGCTACAGGGTTGGGGGCAATTGTGGCCTATTTCTTGTTTGGTTTGATGCCTGCGGCTACACCAGATGCCTCATGGTTTATCTTTTTAAGCGGTTTCTTGGCCATCTGCGCCATGATTCTACCTGGAGTATCGGGTGCCTATGTCCTGGTTTTGCTCGGAAAATATTACTATATCCTTGAGGCAATAAACAACAAAGACCTTGCAACCCTTTTAGTATTAATAGCCGGCGCTCTGGTGGGACTACTGAGCTTTGTAAGGATTATAGGATGGCTCTTGAAAAGACACCATGACTTGACCATGGCAATTCTCATTGGTTTAATGCTTGGCTCTTTGAGGAAAATCTGGCCGTGGAAGGAGACCTTAACCACCTTTTTCGACAGCCATGGAAGGGAGATCCCCGCTCTCCAGATCAATACCCTCCCTCCATCTTTTAACAGTGAGGTTGGTCTTGCCGTTCTTTTGATGTTTGTTGGTTTTCTGGTAGTCTTTATTTTGAATAAAATAGGGGTCAGGTCTTGACATTTGACACATTAGCTCATGGTGAAGTAACATAAATACTGTGCCGTAAGATTCTTGGCTTTGAATTCCATTCAAATTAACTCTTGTGTCAAATGTCAAGACCTGACCCCAGATTAGCCCTTGATAACGCCAAGGGGTCTCAATCTGGCTACCTTTGTTGCCAATCCCGCCATATGGACAGCCTCAACCACTAAGGAGACATCCTTATAGGCTTCCGACATCTCCTCTTTCAGAGTGCTCTTCCCCCTTGATAGGACAAAGATACCCTTATCTTCAAGCTCTCGATGTATGGCCCTCCCTCTTGCCGCCTTAATGGCCTGCCTTCTGCTCAACACCCTGCCGGCTCCGTGACAGGTGGAGGCAAAGGTTTCCTCCATGGCCTTTTGAGATCCTGCCAATACATAGGAGCAGGTGCCCATGTCACCAGGTATCAGTACTGGCTGCCCTACCTTTCTGTATCTTTCAGGTACATCCGGATGGCCAGGGGGCAGTGACCGAGTTGCCCCTTTTCGGTGAACACACAGGGTAACCTCCTTGCTATCTACTATGTGTTTTTCCAGTTTTGCAATGTTATGGCAGACATCGTAGAGAGGCTCCATCTTCAAATCACCGGGGTTAATCTGCAAAACCTTCTCAAATGTCTCCGTGGTCCAGTGCATTATTATCTGCCTGTTTGCCCAGGCATAGTTGGCTGCACAGGCCATACCGGAAAGGTACCTTTTACCCATGTCAGATCTAATATAGGCACACGCTAACTGTCTGTCTGGCAGATTAAGTCCTAACTCTTTCACTTGAGTTCCCATCACCTTTAAGAAGTCATCACAGATCTGATGGCCAAATCCCCTTGAGCCTGAGTGAATAAGTACGGTGAGCTGTCCTTCAAAGAGATCAAAGATACCGGCTCTCTGTTGGTCATAAATCTCATCAACCACCTGTATCTCTAAAAAGTGATTGCCGGAGCCAAGTGTTCCAAGTTCATCGTGCCCCCTTTTAAATGCCCTGTCACTTACTACTGAAGGGTCAGCCTCTTTCATAAACCCATGATCCTCGGTCCTCTCTAGGTCTTCTTTTGTTCCCATGCCTTTTCTCACAGCCCAGGAAGCACCCTGTGCAGCTACCTTTTCCTCCTCCTTTTTCGATAGGCGTATCTTTCCTCTTGAGCCGACACCTGTAGGAATAGCCTTGAACAGGGCTGAAATAAGCTCCTTTATCCTGGGCCGGATTTCGTCTGCCAGCAGAGAGGTATTCAGAAGCCTGACACCGCAGTTTATGTCATAACCAACTCCCCCTGGTGAAATGATGCCATCTTCCATAGTAAATGCTGCCACGCCACCTATGGGGAATCCGTAACCCCAATGTATGTCTGGCATGGCGAGGGCATGTTTGACGATACCTGGCAGCGTGGCGACATTAACTACCTGTTGCAGGCTCTGATCGTCTTTTATGTTAGGCATTAACTCAGAGCTAGAAAAAACAAGCCCTGGCACCCTCATAGCACCTGTCCTAGGTATAAGGAAGCGCCATTCGTCTATCTTTTTTACTGTAAAATCCATAAGTTACTGGTTAAGTGACTAAAGTGAGCTAAAGTGAACTAAAGTGACTAAAGTACTTAAAGTTGTAAATGACTAAAGTTATTATAACCCCTTAATTCCTCAATCCACAATCCCTGCCACTAAGTCACCAAGACCCGCCCGCCTCGCCTAAGGCGAAGCCGATGGCGGGCAGGCACAAAGAAAAGATGGAAGGTGTGCCAATCATCAAAAAAGGCGTTAATAGAATAGTCCTGTAATCTTGGTGTCTTGGTGCCTTTGTGGCAAGATGCCTGAAAGGGAAGAAGATGATTCCAAAAGACATGGCTAACGAGTTTGATCAATGTATTAAATGTGGTCTCTGTATGGCAACCTGCCCTGTTTGTAAGGAGCTTCTCCTTGAAAAGTATACACCGAGGGGCAAGATTCAGTTGGCCAGGTACTATAGCCAGGGAGAACTGGATCTAAGCGACAACTATCGGGACATCTTTGCAGAATGCCTCCTCTGTGGAGCGTGCACGGTGACCTGTCCGAGCGGGGTGGATCTCAGCAAGGTCTTTATCGGCATGCGGGAGGAGATCGTCAACGAGAGGGGACTCCACCACATCATGGAGGAGGTAGTGCGCTCCCTCACTGATAACCATAACATCTCCGATGAGGATAACTCAGAGAGAGCAGAGTGGAGGGATTATCTGAAGGACCTTCCCGACCACGGGTATCAGAAGGATAAGGCAGAGGTGGTGTACTTTGTGGGCTGTGTTGCATCCTTCTTTCCCATGGTTCAATCAATCCCCCAAAACCTCGTCCGAATCTTGGAGTCGGCTCATGTGGACTTCACGATTCTGGGAGGGGAGGAGTGGTGCTGCGGCTTCCCACTCATTGGGGCTGGAGTTCCCGAAAAGGCCCGAGAGATGATGGAACACAATCTGGAAAAGGTAAAGGCGTTAGGGGCCAACCAGGTGGTTTTTTCTTGTCCTTCCTGCCACCGAACCTGGGAGGAACATTATGATACCGACCTGGAGCTTTTTCATTCCACCCAATTCATTGAAAGGCTCATTGCGAATGGGGCCATCCCTTTGAGGGGAGTAAACACCACCGTGACCTACCACGACCCCTGCGATCTCGGTAGAAGTAGCGGTGTCTATGATGCGCCGAGGCAGATACTCGAGTCCATTCCCGGCCTTACCCTGGTGGAACTGGAAAACAACCGTGCCCAGAGTGTCTGCTGTGGTGGTGGTGGCAATCTGGAGATGGCGGACTCTGGTCTCTCGGAAACCGTGGCCCACAAAAAGATCGAAGAGATCCGGCGAACCGGTGCCAATACCGTTGTGACCTCCTGCCAACAGTGTGTCCGGACCATCAAGACCAGGGTTAGAAGGCAGAAGGCCGATCTCGATGTACTGGACATTACAGAGGTGGTACTCCAGGCAATGCCTAATGACTGATTTCCAGGTATGATGCATTGTAAGGAAAGGCCAAGCCCCTCTTCTGACTCTGTTAAAGGCCTGAGAGATTGTCCTTGAGAATCTAGAGGCTGTTCCCAAAGAATTTCCTCCCATAGTCGTGATGGTTTCGTAAAAAGTCGCCGGTGCTGTCATTGCGAGCGTAGCGAAGCAATCTCATTGGCTGTAACTGCTTGAA
>JABXJY010000219.1 GCA_013375385.1 Desulfobacterales bacterium | reverse complement strand
TTCAGTAATACCTCATTTAACGGGGCAGGCACTCCATTACTCCATCTGGCAGGCATAAATTTAGTGCCATCAAAGATACTGTGATTTCAATAGGTTGTAGAAATTCCGAAATGTTTAGAAAGGAGACCAGCGCTTTGGCAAAAGGGACCGTAAAGTGGTTTAGCAAAAAGAAGGGATATGGTTTTATTGAGCAGGACGGCGGTCAAGACATATTTGTTCACTACTCCTCCATTGATATGCCCGGGTTCAAGACCCTCAACGAAGGTGACCAGGTGGCCTTTGAGGTAGAAGTGAGCGACCGAGGGCCTGAGGCCAAGAACGTCAGGAAGTCTTAGTCTGCTACAATACGGTTATTACCGCATTTCGTCGAGGTGAGAAGGGGTACTGTGAAAGACAGTCTCTGACTCAACATCTTATGGATCGGTTGGGCGAAACAGAAGGATGGAGGAACTATTTCGTACTTTTTCACCCCGTTACGAAGAATATATTCTAACGGGACAGGCGTGACATTCTAACGGGGCACAAAGAAAAGAGAAAGGAAAAATGATGGGGAAGGTCTCTATTTTCTTGGGAATCCTGCTTTTTCTCATAGCAGGATCCTCACCAACTTTAGCGGCCGATGTGCTCACTCTGGAAGAGAGCATCAAGATAGCCTTAAAGAGGAGTTTGTCTGTCCTCTCAGCAGAGGAAGAGATAAGGGCAAAGGAATTTCAGGAGCGCTCCTCAAGGGCTGATTTCTATCCAAAATTAGGCACCAGCTATTCCTATACCCGTCTTGATGAGGATACTGTTGATGATGCCAAATATACTATTCTTACCAAGGAGTTTTCCCCCCTTGAGACTAATACCTATGAGTTTAATATAACAGCCACTCAACCTTTATTTACAGGATGGAGGCTCACCGCTTTACGGGAGTTAGCTTCCTTGGGGGTAGATACAGCTAAGATCAAGAAAGAGGCTGTTATTCAAGGTCTGGTATTGAATGTCAAGGAGGCCTATTTTGGAATCTTGAAGGCAGAGAAGCTTGAAAAGGTAGCTAGACAGGCGGTCGAACAACTGGAGTCCCATTTGAGGGTATCTCAGGCCTTCTATGATGAAGGAATTATCGCCAAAAACGAGCTCCTACAAACAGAGGTCCAGATGGCCCAGGCCAGGCAGGATTTGATCAGGGCGACGAATCTGGCAGAGATTGCGAGATCGTTTTTTAACAAGTTGCTAAGGAGGGGGCTTGATAAAGAGGTAAAGATCAAAGACATACTTGATTATCATCCTGTGGAGCTAACCCTCGATCAATGCCTGGAATGGGCTGAGCTGAACAGGCCGGAGATAAAAGAGCTATCTCTGAATGTCATGTCTGCTGAAAAAGGTGTGGAATTTAGCAAGAGCAGCTATTATCCATCGGTGAACTTGATTGGAAATTATCAGAGAAAGACTGATGATGCTCTCTTGGAGTCTGATCCAGGGGAAGACGCTGATAGCTGGACCATCATTTTAAAGGGTGAGTGGACTTTCTGGGAGTGGGGAAAGACGAGGCACAATGTAGCAGCCGCCAGGGCCAATGTGGCAAAGGTTAACTACCTCTTGAATGATATCAAGGACAATATACAGCTGGAGGTGAAGGAGGCCTATTTGTATTTGAGGGAGGCGGAGAAGAACATTCAGGTAGCCAGAACAGCCGTGGTTCAAGCAGAAGAGAATTTCAGGATGAATGAGGAGAGATATAAACAGCAGGTGGCCACCACAACCGATGTGCTGGACGCCCAGACCCTCCTGACCCAGGCAAGGACAAACTACTTTAACGCCCTGAGCGAGCACAATATTGCCTGGGCAAGACTTGAAAGGGCTATGGGTATAGGATATGAAGCAGAAGGGCAATAAATAAAGCACGCACAGTACAGAGAGCATAGAGCAAAGCGTAAGCAGAAAAAACGCTATGCGCTTGGCGCTATGCCCTATGCGACAATTCCTCTACTCCCGGTATCAGGAGCTTACCGTATGTCATCATATCTATGAAAAAACGTACAAAGTTATGCAGAGGCTGAGGATTGGAGAGTCATGAGATGATACTGACCTTGTCTTTCTCCTTTTTGTAGCTAAGGCCACAGGCATCGCAGGTTGCCGTTCCATCTTCAAAATGCAGCCTGACACCGCACCTGCAAATCCACCCCTTAATCACGGCAGGATTTCCAGCTACCAATGCAAAATCTGAAATGTCATCAATGACAACAGATCCAGCAGCCACAAAGGCAAACCTCCCTATGGTATGCCCACACAGAATAGTCGAATTAGCACCCAGGGTAGCCCCCTCTCTAACCATTGTTGGTCTGATTTCATCCTTGCGCGGTATATAACTCCTCGGGTTATAGACATTGGTAAAGACCATGGAAGGTCCACAGAATACCCCATCCTCAAGCGTTACTCCAGGGTAGATAGAAACGTTATTCTGTATCTTTACCTTATTACCTATCTTTACATCTGGGCCAATCATCACGTTCTGTCCTATGCTACAATCATTGCCAATGACACTGCCTTTGATAATATGAGAGAAATGCCAAACCTTTGTTCCCCTGCCTATTATGCATCCTTCATCCACGATGCTTGTCTTATGGACATCATATATCTTTTCCCTTCTCTTTCTCCAATCAGACAGCTTGGAAATGGGGATAACCTTCCCGTTATTCTCCAGGGATTCCTGGCAGGCCTGGAGCACTGTTAGAACCTGTAATCCTTCAGTGCCATCTGTCCGGGCCTGGCGATTGTCGATGATGCATTCCACAAAATGCCGGCATTCCTCTCTTAAAGGCTCAACTTGATCGACAGGGACTATCTGCCCTTCCTTCTTGTTTGCCGTGGGAAGATGATCCTTCCATTCTATGACATGGGGGTAGACAATCAGCTTGTCGCTTGAGTCGAGGTCGTTGAACAGGGCCATTTTTCTATCTCCTACTACTACTAACCTCTGTTCCTTGTAAGGATGTAGCCAGCTGACAAAGATGTGGGCCTTTATTCCTGAAGGAAAGGACAGATGACTCAATGTTACATCGGCAATCTTTTCATGAAGATAATTCCCCCCAAAGGAGGATGCATGCTCTGGCATCTCTCCTGTCAGGCCTAAGATGACCGATATATCATGAGGAGCAAAGCTCCAGAGGATGTTTTCCTCCCTTCTTATCTTGCCGAGATTTAACCTGTTAGAGTATATATATTCAATCTTTCCTAATTCCCCCTCCTCAACCAACGCCTTAAGCTTAACTACTGCGGGATGATAATGGAGGAGGTGTCCTACCATGAGAATCCTCTTCCTATCATGAGATAACCCCAGAAGTTCTTCTCCTTGATCCACATTCAGTGCCATTGGCTTTTCCACAAAGACATGCTTGTCGGCTAGAAGGGAATCCTTCGCCATCTGGTAATGCATCTCTGCAGGCGTTGATATAACGACTGCATCTAAGCTATCGTCCGATAGAATATCCAGGAAGGAATTAGTGGTTTTTACCCCTGGGTATTTTTTCTTACTATAGGCAAGGTTTTTCTCATCAAGGTCACATATCACGGCAAGGGAGTTGAGAGAGGAAAAATTTCGTGCCAGATTCTTTCCCCAATAACCAGTCCCGACAACGCCTATCCTAACGGTCTTTTGCACTGCTCCTCTCCGATCTGCTACTCTAAGAAGGAATCTTCTCTACGCTCCAGTTTTCAATTTCCACGGCTAAGGATCGTTGAAGTAGCTCTATTGAAACGACCACCTTATCAGACTTACTTTTATGCCTAAGATAAAACCCGCTCAGTCCTTTTAGAGGCCCCTCCATAATCATAATCCTGTCACCGCTTTTCATATAGGCCTGATTCCTGACAGTCCTGTCAGTGCCATCTAATACCTGAAGTGAAGCTATCTCTTCCTCTTTGACTGGAACAGGCTTTCCTTTGACACCAATTATCCTCACAACACCATAGGTTTTGATTATATCCCAGTAATGACATGGATTCAGATCTGTATGTACAAAGACGTAGCCTGGCAAGAGGGGGGCCAATATCCGTTTCCTTCGGTCTTTTCGCCGGCTCATAACCTGTATCTTGGGAAGAAAGACCTCGACTGATTTTCTCCTCAGTCCACGAAAGACAACATCCTCATGCCGGCTCCTTGCATACAGGGCATACCATTGCAGCTGATTTTCCTTCATATTGTGACTATTGCTCATTGGTATTCCCTCTTTTCCTGCAAATGACCAATGACAAGTGACAAGTATACCTATTGAAACTCCTTCTTTGCCTTTAGATAGAAGGTATTAAGCCTAAAGATGTCTGGTCCCAATCTCACCTAATCAAATGTCCAAACCTCCTCCAGTGAGGCCAAGACCAGTAAATAATCATAGCCTTACCTTTGACCAACTCCGAAGGGACACAACCCCAATATCGACTATCATAGCTATGATCTCTATTGTCTCCCATGACAAAGAGGCCATTTTCAGGGACAACAATAGGGCCTAAGTT
>JABXJY010000218.1 GCA_013375385.1 Desulfobacterales bacterium | reverse complement strand
ATGAGGGCATCAACCACCTCAAAGTTAAATCCCGGATAGATCAGCAGATCGGTGGTTCCAGAATCAGCTGCTATTTCCCCTTTTCTCTTGCCTATAGTCTCCAAGGCCCTGACAACCGTAGTCCCGACAGCGATAATCCTTCTGCCCTCACCCTTAGCCCTCTCAATCGCCCTGGCAGAATCGGGACCAACAAAATATGACTCTTTCCCCAAGCGATATTCTCTGACGTCCTTTGCCCTCACGGGCCTGAAGGTATCATGCCCAACCAGGAGGGTTATACTGACAATATCTACTCCCAGGGATTGAAGGGACTTGAGCAGGCCATGGGTAAAATGAAGGCCAGCCGTAGGTGCTGCTACTGCTCCTGAAAAATGAGAGAATATAGTCTGATACCTTTCCCTGTCCGTATCTAATCGCCTATCATTGCTGTCTCTTTTAATATAAGGTGGCAGCGGAAGGCAACCTCTTTTTTCCAAGACATAGGTAAGGGTATGTTTACCTTCAAATCCGAGTTGAACCATTCCGTCTTCACCGAACCCCTTGACAGTGCCCATCAGGCCGTGCGGAAATAGTATGTTGCTTCCTATTTTCGGCCTCTTTGATGCCCTTACCAGGCACCAGCGTATGTCCTGCCCACCTTTAGGAGGTCTGACTGGATGATCAAGAACCAGGATTTCTACCCGCCCTCCGGTCTCCTTTTGACCATATAATCTGGCTGGCACCACTCTGGCATCATTCACAACCAATAGGTCGCCCTCTCCAAGGAGCGAGGGGAGCTCAAAAAAATAATGGTTAGCAATTTTGCCTGTGGCTCTCTGTAAGCACAGCAGACGGGATCCATCCCTTTTCAAGGCCGGCTCCTGGGCAATCAATTCAGCAGGAAGTTCATAGTTGTAATCTTGCAGGCTGTACATCTGCTGTTACCTAAAGATATACGTCAAAAGAAGACCAAAACACATAGCCACAAAACCAATTATCCTCAGTTGATTATCAGGAACCTGTTGGATCTGTCCCAACCACTTCTTCATCTTATCAGGAAATGCCAGATACGGTAATCCTTCAACAATAAAGACCAGACCCAAAAGGCAAAACAATAATTTCATTCAGCAACACCAGTCAAATGAGAAGATATTGTGTTCAAGGATAACATACTGAAAATTCTGCCTTTACTCATCCTCTCATCATAGACCTATTTAAGAAATCTTTCAAGTTCCCCTATACTATCCAGCCAAAAGCGGTGCGTACAGTCAGACATAGATATTCGGTCACCTCTAAGCCTTTAGGATTGTCCAGATGCCCACACCAATAAACCCGAGACCGGCCATCCAAGAGAGATATTTGGAATTTACATGTTGGGCTAAGAATGAACCAGCGAGAACCGCAATTCCTGAGGCCAGGACCAGTGCAAGACCAGAGCCAAGGAATACCGTCAGCTTGCTGTTGGTTGGGCCCGCCGCATAAAGCAGCGTTGCAAGTTGTGTCTTATCTCCTAATTCGGCGATGAATACCGTCGAAAACACTGTTAGAAGTAACTTCAGATCCATTTCAAACCTCACGTTGAAAGAAATTCAAAAGACTCGTATGCCGGAGTTCAAATGTCCGCCGAAGGGGAACCAAGTGGTGCTCCTGGCCATACGAGTCAAATCCACCTATCAGTATTCCGATTTCTTTCCTCCCATGCTCTCTATTTCTACCTTAATGATTACTGTGTCTTTGAGTACGGCTTCTGCATAGGTGAATGAGCTGCCCGCATAATGTTGCATGATAATATTAAAGGCCCTGTGCTTTGATTCAGGATCATCGATGACTGAAGCCTTCCCATATCCAATAACGCTCCGGTATTTCATGCCCCATTTGCAAGCGTCCTTGGCTTCCACTATCTCATGATCAATATCGAACTCGAAACAAACCTTATTGTTCTTGCTGAGTATGTCCAATTTCTTACCTTCGCGAGCGGAGTGAAAATACAAGGTATTATCTTTATACCCAAAGCAAAGGGGAACGATATACGGACGGCTGTCTTCTGACAAAGCTAAACGGCAAACAGATGATCTGAGAATGATTGACTCGATGACGGCCCTATCGGTGATTTCCTTTTCCTTTCTTCTCATCTCATACCGGTGTTAAGAATTCTTGCCTAAGAAACTGCCTCTGGCTTTTCATGGCAAAAGAATGTTCGTCAATTGCCCTGGCAACCGCAAGGATGCCGTCCAAATGATCATATTCATGTTGCAATAGCTCGGACAGGTCGTCTTCAAGCATCATGGTCTGGTCTTGCCATTCCATGTCCCTATAGTTAATCCTGCAACTCTTGTGTCTCTTAACCTTTACTAGAAGATCTGGAAAACTCATACAATCATCCCATAATTCTATCATTTCTGTACTTTTCTCATCAAATACTGGATCGATGAAGACTACAGGCTTATCAATATACAGGTAAACCAATCGTTTCATTGCTCCAATTTGTGGAGCTGCTATTGCCCTGCCTGCGTGATATTTCTTTCTAAAATCCATGAGAGTATCGTGAAGATCAGCAACAACATCAGGCATTGCGTTCAACTCATCTCTGTTTACTGGTTCTGATATTCCATACAATTTGGGATTTCCAAGTAGTAAGACTTCTCTAACAGCCATAGCTAGCTCCTTATCGTGTATTTTTCTCTTTGAAATCTAATAGCTAACAGTGGAATTCATGCACCTGAAAGGCTCGCAGCATCTTACAGGCTGCTTCATTGAGTGATTAAGCGGGGAGAGCATTTGCACCATAAGACCTGCTTCAGGTTCTTGGACATAACTTAAGGCCAGGAGAGGTTCTTGTCAAATAAATTTGGCAGGGAGTTTTCTTTTCTATTCCTCCCCTGGGAAGCTGTAACCTTTGTAAATGCTTGACTAAAAAAATATTTCTCTGTAAATCTCTCCTGAAGATAGTAACCCTGAGCCGACCTCATTTCTCACAAAGAGAGGTGGGGGATTTGTTGCATCCCTGATAAAGCAGGCATATGTGGAAACCTCTCAAAAGGATCATTATCATCGGTCTGGTGCTGGTCGCTTGTGATTTCTCTCTCTACGCATGGTATGGGAACTCAGTGAAACGCCGATTTGAGGGAATGAATCCAGCCAGGGCGGATTGCGCGATTGTCTTTTTTAATGATTTTACAGAAGATTGGGCTCTCAATGACGAGACCATCAGGCGCTGCCGTCATGCGCTGTACCTATTTCTGAAGCATCGGGTCTCGGCCCTTGTCTGCTCCGGAGGGAATCGGCCCCGGGAAGGAAAATCGGGGGCAAAATTGATGCTCCAGTGGCTTTCAGAACACGGTGTCCCACGAAGCGCTCTTCATGCAGAAATGAATTCCTGCGACACGTTGGGCGATATTCGGAACTCTCTGAGAATCATCAGGAATCTGGGATACAGGTCCGTGCTCTTCGTTAGTTCTCCGCTGCATCTGTACCGTATAGACTTTTTACTTTCGAGAAAAACAACATCTGGGGACATAAAGATCTACTTCGCGCCTTATTCATATAAAGGCATATCGCCTGAACTGGGGGTGCTGTCTTTATTCAAACAGACTCACTATGAATGGATATCTTTTGGTCTTCATCTCTTTCTTCCAAAAAGTCTTTACAACCAGATTATTTATCACAAGCGGGGTTGCAGGTCAGGCACAGAAGAGGTATACCGACGTGGGCTAGGAGGTATAAAGATTCGAATTCCAATAAGGTAGGGAAGATCTGAATGAAGAAGTTTATATCTATCGTTGTTATTATTGTCTTCCTTTTTTCATCTGCAGTATTTCTTGCAAGGTTCGTTCTGTGTCAACCTATACTTGATCATTTAGAAAAGAGATTTGAAAAAAAATGGGAGTGCCAGGTAACAAAGAGAAAGGCAGATTTTAGCCTTCTGAAAGGATCATTGAGGTTCAAAGAGATCCACATCATGACGCCTG
The DNA here is from genome assembly GCA_013375385.1 of Desulfobacterales bacterium. GTDB lineage: Bacteria > Desulfobacterota > DSM-4660 > Desulfatiglandales > B25-G16 > JABXJZ01. The sequence goes on along the minus strand of JABXJY010000218.1, from coordinate 553 downwards.
AAAACGCGGTGTCAGGATGGAATCTAAATGCTGATGAGATCTTTATTCAGATCAATTATCCCTCATTGATTAGTGGAAATACTATATTGGATAAACTCACATTGGGTAAGGTGATTTTTCGGCAGAGTAAAACGGAAGGATTGGATATAAAGAAAAAGGATATGCAACCCAGAATAATCAAAAAAGAAGCTAAGCGTAAGCATTTTCAAAAAAAGAGGCCCTTTCCACGTAGTCCACGCAAGGCAATTCTGGTCAGGTATTTTTCAATTAGAGATGGATACTTTGAGCTTCACTACTCTGAGAATTCCGGAAAGAAAGGTATGTTGAAATTAGAACATGTAAACCTGAGTAAAAAAGACGTCCTTCTTGGCCGCAAACTGGACGTTTTTTTTCGATCGCTATTTGAGGGCTTTGAGAGGTTTGACAAGAGCCTAATTTGATGCCTTTCCCTTTGATCAGCGGGACCTGGTCTAACCAGCTCCCCCAGCCCCGTTGACACCTTATGGAACAAGATCTATAATGCCTTGTGGCTATGAACTCTGCTTTGAATCTC
>JABXJY010000217.1 GCA_013375385.1 Desulfobacterales bacterium | reverse complement strand
GGGTATCAAAAGCTCAACCCGCATGAAGAGACCATCCCAGCCTTTGAATTGACTGAAATGGAATTGACCTCTGATTTGTACCTGAAGTCCTGCGGCTTGCCAATTATCGAATCGTACTAGATTCTTATTGCAAATCAACAGAATTGATGAGGAGCCAGGAATGCAGATACCATCTCGTATCAAACAATAGTAACCAAGAGAAGAAGTAGGTCAAAGTCACGTTGACCAGGGAGAAGTATATCGAGCCATTATGTTGAACATAGGAAAAGGATAGCAGCACATCCCGGCATGGTCTCACATTTCAGATACATGCCGGGTATCACACGACGAGAAGATAACGGGAGTCGCGGTATGTGGAGCGATCCTCGTGAATCTTTCGGTGAGGGCTTGCCCGTGTCTTTCATTTCGTGCTACGGAAATGCCCATCCCTACCATGTTTCAAACGGAAATCATCAGTCACCGTGGCCACAAGGCAAATGAATCAATAGAGCCTCGTCAGATGATATCAAAACGACTACCCGGCAACTGCAAGATCAAGTCTCACCTATCACAATTAATGCTACCGCTTGTTTTTTAATCCAGTGGCAGGATTGATTTCTATGTCTAAAACAGTACAGAGGAGTCTAAAATTATACGATTAGATAAGTATTCGAAATTTATATATTATATTACACTATCACCTTTTTGGTAGGTTTAAATTTAGACAGTAATCTTGCGCTAATATTTGAGCCGTTGGAGATGAATTGGTCATAAAGGGCCCCTGCAGCCACGTAAGGTAAACCCTTACGTGGCTTTCTTATTCGGGTTTTTCACCGTAACCCTCCTTATCTGAGATCAGAGCGCAAAGCGTCTGGCATCAAAATTGCTCAATATAACCATGTTGAATTTGAACTCCACAGATCAAAGGTGGGATAGCATGGAGAAGACTCAGAATGAGCTGATCCAGGAAAAAACAATTACTTTAATCCAACGGAATTGCAGAGGTATCTGGCATGCTGGAGGAACATCTGACTGTGAGGGGATGCGGTGAACGGGAGATCATCTTGAACGCTTTGACAAGAGATGACCAGTAACAAATGTCTTAGTGAGCTCAGATTGGAAAGGAAGGATATTCATGGAGCAACCCTTGATCGTAAATCTGGACAGTGTGCCCTTGAGGTTCACGCCTGATGGCAGGGTTTCGGTCGTTGATGCTATTCGGGCAGTGAGCAACTCGAATCGTCCACACTCAATATGGGAGAGCTTGAAAGCGGAATACCCCGAAGTTCTCATGCATTGTGAGGATTACTCTTTTCAAGGAGAGGATCCCGTTCCAGTGGTTGATAGTAAAGGATGGGAAAGGGTCTGGATGTTGTTGCCCGACTACTTGGCAGATCCTAATCTCCCATGACCCATGAAATACTAAGACACCCATGGCAACAATAATTTGTAAACGGGGCTCAATGAAGGAGAGGAGTAGGAACAAGATCTTAGTTGTTGATGATGCAAAGGCCATCCGCGATATCCTCTCGAAGGTGCTCTCTTCCATGGGGTTTGAAGTGGCTGTCGCCAGCAGTGGCAATGAAGGGTTAAATCTGTTTCTGAAAAACTCTTTCGATCTTGTTTTGGCCGACCTGCAAATGCCCGACATGGACGGTTGGACCTTAGCCCTCCACATTAAAGATGAATCGCCCGATACACCGATCGTTCTGGTAACGGGTGAGGAAAAGGGGCGGGTTATGGAAAAATTAGAAGAAAGCTGTGTTGACTCAGTCGTGTTTAAGCCGTTTACACTGGAGGATATCCAAGAAGCGGTTCACGAAATGCTGGACAAGAATGAATTGTAGAGGAGATACTGCTATTACTTTGAAATCCGGTTTCTTCCCTCAAGAGATGAGAGCAGAATAATCTCAGTCGGAAACAAGCTTAGCTCACGACAAGAAATTTTGGGACCTCCGTCCATTGAAACGGAGTAAACCTGCACCCGAAACTAATGGGCGATTTCGATGAGGCATCGGGCCATGAACTTCTCAATGTCTTGAAGAGGTGGGGGGAAATTGGATAGGAAATGGAAAAACTTATAGGAATATTGACAGAGCGTTTGGCAGGGAAAGGCATGGAAGTCAGTACCATTCCCGCTTTTATCAGAGACCTGGCTAACACCATGGTAGCTCATGGCTATTCGAGCCTGCAAGAATTAAACAGGCGACTGCGATCATTGGGCTGGGATGATTTTGAACTGGACCATTATACCTTCCAACTGATTGTAGCGATTTTTGAACGGGATCTTGCATATAAACCGCCCCATTGGTTTGATCGAACCTTCGATACCAAGACTATCCCTAAACTCCCCGATAAGAAAGTGCACGTGCAGAGGCCTCGAGGAAAAAGGAATAAGCTTTTGGAGGGGTGAGTATTTTGCTGAGGATCTGGGAGGCGGGAGACGCCCCTGGGTCCCCATGTGGCGCTGTAAAGGTCTTTGGGGAAAACGTAAGAGTCATCCTAAGTAGCGAGGAGGTGCACCATGGCTCTATCTGGCAAGTATGGGAAGATAGAGATCCCGAAGGTGGGCGAGAATGAGCCCGTGTTTATTCTCCGTGCCCAGGACAAACTGGCGGGGCCGGCTATCCAGATGTACCGGACCCTGGCGGCTTCTCACAGCTCTCCCGTGGCAGAGGATCTGCAAAAAGAGATTGATGCCTTCCACCGCTGGAGCGGTCCAAAGAAGATGCCGGATTAGGTAATACGTCTGCTCGTTCGCGTGCCCAGAGAGATGTTGGAAGGATACAGACAAGCGGGAATAAGGACAAGGGCAATAAGGAGTGTGCCATGAAGGGGTGGCTGCTTGCACCGTTGATGGTGTTTCTCACCGCCCAGGTGGCCCTTGGCGCCGGCGGCCGAATCAGCGAAGATACCGAGGCCTGTATTGAATGCCACAGGTCGGTACATCCGGGTATTGTAGCCGGCTGGAAGGAGAGCCGAATGGCCAAAATCACCCCGGCTGAGGCCCTGAAAAACATAGGGCTTACAAGGAGGATCTCGACTGAAAAAGTGCCCTACCAAGTTGCCGGTTTTGTCGTTGGGTGTGCCGAGTGTCACGCCATGAACCCTGAAGGGCATCGGGATACCTTTGAGCATGAGGGATATCAGGTTCATGCAGTGGTTACGCCTAAGGATTGTGCAACCTGTCATCCCGTCGAGGTAAGGCAATATGGTGAGAACCTTATGTCCCATGCCTATGGGAACCTAAACGAGAATCCCGTTTATCGCGATCTGGCTGAGACCACGGCTGGGAGCCAGACCTTTGAAGACATGAAGACCATGTATGAAAAGGCCGATGCGGAGACTAAGGCCGATTCCTGCAATTATTGTCACGGCACTGAGGTAAAGATCGAGGGTGTAAGAGCCAGGGATACGGGTTTTGGAGAAATGAAATTTCCCATTCTTTCCGGCTGGCCCAACCAGGGTGTTGGGCGTATCAATCCTGATGGGAGCAAGGGATCCTGTGCTGCTTGCCATACCCGCCATGAGTTCTCTATCCAAATGGCCAGAAAACCCCATACCTGCTCTGAATGTCACAGGGGCCCTGATGTGCCGGCATACAAGGTCTACCTGGTCAGTAAACACGGAAACATCTATTCTTCGCTCGGCAAGGCATGGAACTACACGGCTGTCCCTTGGACGGGGGGAGAGGATTTCACAGCACCTACCTGCGCCACCTGCCACGTCAGCCTCGTGGTCTCTGAAGAAGGTGAGGTGGTAGCGGAACGGACCCACCAGATGAATGACCGACTATCTTGGAGGATATTCGGGTTGATCTATGCCCATGCTCATCCGAGATCTCCGGATACGACCATTGTCAAAAACAAGGCGGGATTGCCTCTGCCGACTGAGCTGACCGGAGAACCCGTGGTGGAGTATCTGATTGATGCAAATGAGCAGGACAAGAGGCGAGAGACCATGCAGAAGGTTTGTCTTGCATGTCATAGCCACGGCTGGGTGGATGGTCAGTTTGCCCGTTTCGAAAACACTATCAAGTCCACCAACGAGATGACCCTGACCGCCACAAAGGTCCTCCTTTCCGCCTGGGAGAAGGGAGCGGCCAAAGGGCTTGCTCAGAAGGACAGCATCTTCAATGAGGCTATAGAGAGGAAGTGGGTGGAGCAGTGGCTCTTCTTTGCCAATTCCACCCGTTATGCCTCTGCCATGGCCGGGGCTGACTATGGGGTGTTTGCAAACGGTCGCTGGCAGATGTCGAAGAACATCCAGGAGATGGTTGATTGGATGCAGTTCAAGCTGAAGGAGAAGCAGAAATGATTGTGCCTCACCTTTCGAACGGTAGTGATTTCATACGGTGTGCTCAGGGTGGCAACGGGGAGGATTAAGCTTGCGGTGTGGTTATCGGTTCTTCTTGTGGCGTTTTGTTTAGGAGTTCAGGTGTGCCCGGCTGACGAAAAACCAAAAAGGGCTTCAAAGCGTTTGGTGCACGAAAAGAGCCCGTATCTCCTCCAACATGCAGAAAAC
>JABXJY010000027.1 GCA_013375385.1 Desulfobacterales bacterium | reverse complement strand
ATAGGGATGATCGGGACCGAGGAGATCAATGGAGGCCGAGGGATTTACAAGATGGCCTGGCTTATCCACCCGCTTTCCATCAACCATGACCAGACCGGCCATTATTATCGCTCGTGCCTTCTGCCGACTCACCAGTAGTTCTTTTTCAACCAGGAGCTGGTCAAGCCTTTTCCTTACCTGGGTCATGGTAGTCACACAGAGACCTTTGCGTAGGCTACAAGTCTTCTCTCGCCCGCTCCCCTTCGGCTGGGCTCAGGATCGCTTGAGCCCACAGAGGCCACAGAGATAATTATTAGTAGTGCTGTCATAGTACTATAGCTTTGTATCCCTATCCCGTTAAGCGGGATGTGGATTTAGTTGAATTCCCCTCTCAGGAATTCAACTGAAAACTCTGAGCCTCTGAGAACTCTGCGAGAGATTAAAGAGCCTTTTAGGGTCACCCTCAAAATTACTTCGTTGGGGGGCTAAGTTATGCGGAGATCTCGCATAGTCTCCTGGCCTCTGCTAGGATCTCTTTCCTGTCAATCCCATATTTCTTTCTTAAAAGGCCCTGAGGGCCATGTTCTATAAATCTATCTGGGATTCCAAGGCGTTTTATCTTTACATTTGACAATGCCTGATCGCTGAGAAACTCCAGTATAGCACTTCCAAATCCACCATGGAGGGTATTTTCTTCTACTATCAGGACTCTTCCCGTGTTTGCAGCCATCTCAGAGAGGCGGGGGTCCAATGGCTTTACAAATCGGCAGTTCACGACCCCAACTGAGTACCCCTCCCTTTCCAGCTCCGTAGCAGCTTCAAGGGATGGATGAACCCTGCTTCCAAGGGTCAAGATGAGAAGATCTTTTCCCTGAGTTACCTCTTCCACCTCACCAATAGGGATTTTCTTGTATTCCTCGTCAATTGGAACACCAACACCTTTCCCCCTCGGATAGCGGATGGCAATCGGGCCATCAAAAGCAAGGGCGGTGAAGAGCATATGTCTTAATTCATTTTCATCCTTTGGGGCCATGATGGTCATATTTGGGATAATCCTGAGGTAAGAGAGGTCAAAGGTGCCCTGGTGTGTTGCTCCATCACCACCCACGATGCCACTCCTGTCGAGGGCAAAGACGACAGGCAGCTTGGGGAGACAGACATCATGGATTATCTGGTCAAAGGCACGCTGGAGGAAGGTAGAGTAGATGGCAACCACCGGTTTAAGGCCTTCTGTAGCCAGACCTGCGGCAAAGGTCACAGCGTGCTGCTCGGCGATACCCACATCTATAAAGCGATCCGGGTATACCCTGGCAAACTCGGTAAGCCCTGTCCCCTCAGGCATGGCTGCCGTAATGGCAAAGAGTCTCTTCTCCTTGGCCCCAAGTTCAACTATGGTGCGGCCAAATACCTCTGTATAAGATGGCGGCTCGTTGGCTGATTCTTTCTTGATTGAACCTGTATTGATATCAAAGGCCCCAACGCCATGAAAATAGGTGGGATTCTTCTCGGCAGGTGCATAGCCCTTTCCCTTGGTGGTCAAAACATGGGTAAGAACCGGTCCCTTTAGTTTGGCCACATCTTTAAATGTCTTAATGAGAAGATTAAGATCGTGACCCTTTATCGGGCCTATGTATCGAAACTTCAGGGCCTCAAAAAGCATGCCTGGTGTAAGGAGGCCGACCAGGGAATCCTCACTCCTTTTTAATACGGCAAGTATATTTTCTCCCACACCTGGTATAGAACGGAAAAAATTCTCCAGATTCTTTTTGAGGTTGACAAACCGGGGTTCATATATTTTTCGGCTGAAATAGGAGGAGAGGGCGCCAACGTTTTTGGCTATTGACATCTCATTATCATTCAGGACAACAATCAGATCTCCCTCGGTGTGACCTGTCTGGTTGAGGGCCTCAAAGGCCATACCGGCTGTCATGGATCCATCGCCAATAACTGCAATGACCTTGTTTCTGTTTCCATTAATAGATCTGGCCGTTGTGATGCCCAGACCGGCAGATATAGAGGTTCCCGAATGGCCGGTGCTAAAGGAATCGTAAGGGCTTTCTTCTCTCCTGGGGAATCCACTTATCCCTTTATATTTTCTCAAGGTATGGAATGTGTCCCTCCTGCCGGTAATGATTTTATGGGCATACGCCTGGTGACCAACATCCCAGATAATCTTATCCCTTGGTGCATCAAAGACATAGTGGAGCGCGATAGCTAACTCCACCACGCCCAGGCCCGGGGCCAAATGTCCTCCATTTCGTGAGACGGTTTCTATGATAAGGTCCCGTATCTCACTGGCGAGTGTTTCCAAATCGGCCAATTCCAAGCCCTTCAAATCGGCAGGGCTGTTAATGTGATCAAGGATCCTCCTTGTTGATCTGGTTTTTCTATTTCCCTGTTTCATGTCTTCAGTGAGCTAAGGTTAAGGAATTGAATTGAATTAACTGATGGTCTCGTAAAAAGTCCCTTATGATGTCATTGCGAGCGTAGCGAAGCAATCTCATTGGCTGTAACACTTTGAAATTAAGAGATTGCTTTGTCACTTCGTTCCTCGCAATGACCGGTGCCAAGACTTTTTACGAAGCCATCAACTTTAGGCACTCATAACTTCCTGTTAATAATGTATCGTGCCAGGTCTCTTAATGGTTGTGCCCTTTCATTGAATCTATTGAGAGACTCTATGGCACGGTCAATTGATTTTCTTTGAATATTTCTTGACTCTTTGATCCCGAAGACAGACGGATAGGTAATCTTTCCCCTCTCCTTATCGCTGCCTGTCCCCTTACCCATAAGATTCCTGTCCCCTTCTATATTCAGGATATCATCGGCAATCTGAAAGGCCAGTCCTATTTGTTGTCCATATCTGTTGATAGACTGTACCTCCTCCTCGCTACCTCCTGCCAGAATTGTTCCCGCCGTAACTGAGGCAGCTATCAGGGCCCCTGTTTTGTGTGTATGAATATAGTTCACCACCGTAGGGTCTGGATCCTTACCTTCATAGCTGATATCCACCACCTGACCACCGATCATACCTTCGTAGCCAGCGGCTGAGGAAATCAAATCGATCACCCTCAGCAGCGCTGATTTCTCGCCCTTTTTTTCTACTCCACAGCGTGCCATGAGGTTGAATGCCAGGGTTAGCAGACCATCCCCTGCCAGAAGGGCTACCGCCTCCCCGAATACCTTATGGCTTGTGGGTTTACCCCTTCTGAAATCATCATTATCCATGACTGGAAGGTCGTCATGAATCAGGGAGTAGGCATGAATGAGTTCGATTGCACAGGCAACGGGCACGACATCATCGGCGGATCCTCCGACTGCCTCTGAACCGGCTATACAGAGAACTGGCCTGATCCTCTTTCCTCCGGCAAAGAGGGTGTAATTCATTGCCCTGATAACATCACCTGCCAGACCGGATGGTTCGGGCATGAATTCCTTGAGCGCCTTGTCTACAAGGATCTTTCTTTCCTCAAGGTACGTTTCAATCCTCTTTGACACCTTCAGTCGCCTCAAACTCAAAGGGCTCTCTTTTAACGCCGCCCTCGTCTTTAACCAGGATGGAAACCCTTTTTTCTGCATCTTCTAATTTACTAAAACAATATCGTGATAAAGCTACCCCCTCCTCAAAGATCTTGAGTGATTCCTCCAGGGATAGATCGCCGCTCTCGAGGCGTTTTACAATATCCTCCAGTTCTTTCATGGCATCTTCAAATCTCTTTTCTTTCATTATCGTTCCAATCTCCCGCTTATCTCAATGAGGTTTATGGGATTAACCCTTCCCCCGTTAAGTCTGACACCAAAGTGGAGATGGGGTCCGGTTGCCCTTCCCGAGCAACCGGATAGCCCAACAGTTGTCCCTTTTTCCACCAACTGACCGGCCCGCACAAAGGCCTGACTGAGATGAAAGTACATACTGTGGATGCCCCCCCCATGATCGATAAAGACACTCAGACCGCCAAAAAAGTGATCTGCCACCAGGGCCACCTTTCCTCTGTTGGTGGCCTTAACCGGGGTCCCTTCTGGCGCCTTGAGGTCAACACCTGAATGTGGGGATCTTTCCTCGTCATTAATGATACGCCTGGGTCCAAAGGGGCTTATGACCGTGCCTGCTACCGGCCTTATCCACTTTCCCCTCCAGAGTGAAGAGCCAGCAGGCCTGATGAAAAGCTCCCTCACAACCCTGATTTCCTCCTTTACCCTTTTCAGGGTATCGGCATCGAGTTCAACCATTTCTCTTGGGAGCGTTAAACGCCTGATCCCATAATCCCTTGAGAGCACACTGATTACTATTGAATGTGGATTAGCCTTATCGGCACGGCTGATTTTGAGTTTATACCTTCCTGGCCTTGTAGTCAAATCTGCCCCAATAAAGCCTGACAGAATCTCATTTTTCTCATCGGCAACCAGGGTAATCTTCTTCCCCATCCAGGTTACCTCAGGTTCAGCTCCTTTCCTCTCTATGGATAAAAGGCTTATTTCACCCTGCCCGATTTTGGATGGTGTTACCGTAATGTCAGGCCGAGATGAAGAGGATGCCTCAACAGGGGACAGGAAAAAGAACGATACCATTGCCAAGAATAAAAAGAGCCCTTTTTCCATAGATGGCAATTCAGTCTCCCTGCTTCGTCCTCTCTACCAGGCAGTCAATGGTACCCCTGGCAAGGAAGACGTTCACCTCATCACCGGCTTTTACCTGGGTGGAGTCCTTGATGATATTCATTTCAGGCAATCTCCTGGTGATACTGTAACCTCTCTTCAGGATGGACAGAGGACTTAATGAATCCAGCCTATCCCTCATGGAGCGAATATCCCCCTTTTTTCTGTCCAGATAGAGAGTGAGGACTTGGGTAAGGGATCGGTTATGAAAGGCCAACTCCTGGGATAGCATGGTGATACCGTGTGAGGGGCTGCTCAACACAAGTGTTTCACTGATCGCCTTGAGGCGCTTTAGATTATCAGCGATGCAGGTCATTCCTGTTTTGAGTAAACGGTTGTATAGTTCGTCAAGCCTGAGCCAGGTATCGGCAAGATCACGTCTCGGATCCCTTATCCGAGACGTGAAATTCTTTAGCCTATCACGGGTTCTGTCCATAATCCCATGGAGGGCTGTCACGAGCCTGGATGAGAGGCTCCTGAGATCTCTTTCAAGGGTTTCTTTCTCCCGGACGACCAGTTCAGCGGCACCTGATGGGGTAGGTGCCCTGAGATCTGCTGCCAGATCAGAGATGGTGAGGTCCACCTCGTGACCAACCGCTGAGACAACAGGAATGAGTGAGCGTCTTATTGCATATGCTACCTCTTCCTGATTAAAAGGCCACAGGTCTTCCAACGAACCGCCGCCCCTTGTCAAGACAATAACGTCGACATCTAACTCCCTGTTTACCATGTCGAGGGCCTCTACAATATCACCTGCTGCTTCATCACCCTGGACTCTGGCCGGGACTACGGTGACATCCAGGTTCGGCATTCTTCGATGGGAGATCCTCAGAAAGTCCCGTATTGCTGCCCCCGTAGGTGATGTGATTACGGCAATCCTTTTTGGCAGAAAGGGTACAGGTCTTTTCTTGTCCTCATCGAAGATTCCTTCAAGGGATAGTTTCTTCTTGACCTGTTCAAATGCCGCGGCAAGTGCACCTATACCCAGAGGCTCCAAGTAGTCAAGGATAATCTGATATTCTCCCCTGGGTTCATATACGCCTATTCTGCCCCTTGCAATGACCTTCATCCCGTCCTCTGGTACAAATCTGAGGTACCGTGCCTGCATCTTGAACATAACAGCCTTGATCTGGGCATTTTCGTCCTTAAGGCTCATGTAATAATGCCCAGAGGAAGGACAGGCAAAGTTTGAAATTTCCCCTTCTACCCAAACAAAATCAAACTCTTCTTCAAGCAATGATCTTATCTCGGCGGTCAGGGCACTGACCGTATAGATTTTTGGTGGTTGAAAGGGTAAGTCCATGGCCCTCGTTTCTTGTTGCTGGTTGCTCGCTGCTCGTTCTTGTCCCTCGTTTCCTGTTCAAAAGCGGTAACGAGTAACCAAGCGCTTAAAACTCAAGATTCATAGGTGTTCTGGGAAAGGGGATAACATCCCTGATATTGGCAAGTCCGGTTACAAACTGGATAAGGCGCTCAAAGCCTAGACCAAAACCAGAGTGGACAACGGTACCGTACTTTCTGAGATCCAGATACCACCAGTAATCAGCAGGATCCAGGTTCATCTCTTTTATCCTGGTTAGCAAGGTTTCATAATCATCTTCCCTCTGACTGCCTCCAATAATCTCGCCGATGCCCGGGAGAAGAATATCCATGGCCCTTACTGTCCTGCCATCTTTGTTTACCTTCATGTAAAAGGGTTTTATCTCTTTTGGATAATCAGTTACCGCCACTGACCTTTTGAAATGCCCACAGAGATATCGTTCGTGTTCTGACTGGATGTCTTTTCCCCACCCTACAGGAAATTCAAACCCTTCCCTGACCTTAGATAGTATCTCTATGGCCTCTGTATAGGTAAGGTGCTCAAAGGAGCTGTTAATGACATCATCTACGGTAGCTATAAGATCCTTGTCGACAAAACGATTAAGGAACGCCATATCATCCGTGCAATTTCTCAATACGGAGGCGAGGATAGTCTTTATGAATTCCTCTGCCAGGTCCAGGTTCTCCTTGAGGTCGCAGAATGCCATCTCAGGCTCTATCATCCAGAACTCTGCCAAGTGTCTGGAGGTGTTTGAATTCTCTGCCCTGAAGGTTGGACCAAAGGTGTAAACGTTACCCAGGGCCAGGGCGTATACCTCTGCCTCTAACTGCCCGCTGACTGTCAAATTGGCTGGTTTGCCAAAAAAATCTTCCCTGAAATCGACCCTACCATCCTTATTTGGAACTCTCTGGAGATCGAGGGTAGTTACGTTGAACATGTCACCGGCACCCTCACAGTTGCTACCGGTAATGATCGGGGAATGAAGATATATAAAACCCCTGTCCTGAAAAAAGGTGTGGATCGCATAGCTCATAGCATTCCTGATCCTGGCCACTGCCCCGAAGGTATTTGTCCTTGGCCTTAAATGGGCTATTGTTCTAAGATGTTCAAAGGAGTGCCTCTTTTTTTGTAATGGATATTTCTCGGGGTCAGCCCAGCCAACTACCGTTACCTCTGTGGCCTGAACCTCAACCTTTTGTCCCTTTCCCGGTGATTCAGCCAGGATTCCTTTGACAATGACCGAGCAGCCAGTTGTCAGTTTCAGGATCTCCTGGGCGTAATTAGCCAGTGTGCCTTCAGCCAATACCTGGATATTCTTTATGGTAGAGCCATCATTAATCTCGAGAAAAGAGAACCCTCCTTTTGAGTCTCTCCTCGTTCTTACCCAGCCCATGAGAGTCACTTCTGACCCAAAATCACCTGACTCGATCAACTCTGCTATTTTCTTTCTTTTCATCATCTTCTCATATAGATTTTTCGTTACTATTTAGCCACAAAGACACGAAGTCACCAAGATTAGACAATTAGAAATTAAAATTGATAATTGATAGTTTTTCGTTGCTCATCAGCCACCCCCGTTCCGGGACGGGACGGGGGTGGCTAAATCACTACGATTTTTCTTCGAATTCTCTCATAAAGGTAGCCAGACTCTTTACACTGTCTATGGTAACGGCGTTGTACAGAGAGGCCCGACAGCCACCTACCGACCGGTGCCCTCTAAGGCCTTTAAATCCGTTGTTTCCGGCCTCAGCAAGAAAGCTCTGTTCTAATTTCTCATCGGGCAAGCGGAAGGCAACATTCATCATGGAACGACTGTTGACCTCTGCTACACCCTGATAGATCTCGCTCTCATCTATCACTTCGTAGATCAAGGAAGCCTTTTCCTTGTTCACCTTCTCCATTTCCGTCAATCCCCCTATTGTTTCCTCCAGCCACGTAAGCACCAGATCGATGACATAAATGGCGAAGGTTGGGGGGGTATTGAAGAGAGATTTCTTATCCCTGTAGGTTGTGTATTTTAACATGGTTGGCAAGGTATCTGGTACCCTTTTTAGCATGTCTTCCCTGATTATCACCACGGCTACCCCTGGGGGGCCAAGATTTTTCTGGGCACCTGCATATATCAGTCCGAATGGTCTTACATCAAAAGGACGGCTCATGAAATCAGAAGACATATCTGAGATGAGGGGTACACCTTGTGCATCAGGAAACTGTTGCCACTGGGTTCCCTTTATGGTGTTGTTAGAGGTAAAATGGAGATACGATGATTGCTTGTCCACCGTGAAGTCAGTGGGGAGAGAGGAGAAATCCGTGTCTTCTGGTGCGGGAATGACCCTGACATCTTTTCCCTGAACATGGGCCTCTTTAGTGGCCTTTGTAGACCAGACGCCGGTATTTATGTAGGTCACTGGTCTACCGGGAAGGGCAAGGTTCATGGGAATCATACAGAATTGCAGGCTTGCGCCTCCCTGGATGAAGAGTACATGGTAATCGTCGCTCAATTTCAACAGTCGTCTCGTCCTGTCAATTGCATCATTGATGACCTCCTCGAATAGAGTCGAGCGGTGACTTATTTCAGTTATTGACATTCCCGATCCGCGGAAATTGAGAAAGTGCTCCTGTACCTCTCTTAGAACCGACAGCGGGAGCGCTGCGGGGCCTGCATTAAAAATGTGGACCCTTTTTTCCCCTATAAAATCCTCCCTTAAGTCTTCTAAGGATTCAATCTTCATTCAAGATATCCCTTCATCATTTGGGAAACAATTCTCAGGCCCTCGGGATCCTTTTCATACGGTGGTCTGCCATCTAGATCTGCCTCAATAATATTTTCATTGAAGGGGAGGAAACCGAGGAAGTCAAAGGTGTTCATATTTTTGAGCAAGAAATCTTTATCCCTTTCGGACCTGATCTTATTTCCAACAATGAGTAGATTCTTGATTCCCAACTCGTCAGACAATCTTTTTATCTGGCGAGCCGTTTCTATGCTCCTGCTTCCTGGTTCAACAACCACGATCATCTTATCAACAGCCCGTGCTGTTCCCCTGCCGAGGTGTTCTAGACCGGCCTCCATATCCAAGACCACAACCTCGTCTCTGGCGAGGATCAAGTGGGTGACAAGGACCTTCAAAAGAACGCTCTGAGGGCAGATACAGCCACCTTCGGCCGCCTTTACCCCTCCTAAGACCATCAGCTTCACTCCATCAACGTCTACAGAGAGTTTTTCTGGTAAATCGCTTACCTTGGGGTTCATCTTGAACAGGGTTCCCATGGTGCCAATCTTTGTCTCGGTCCTCTCCTCAATGAGGGATTTCATTTCAGAGATAGGCGTTATCTCAGAAGCGTTTTTCGCACCCAAGGCCTGGGCGAGATTTGCATCAGGATCGCAGTCAATGGCCAGGACCGATTTACCTTTCAGTTGCAGAGATTTTATCAGGAAGGCGGCAAATGTTGTTTTGCCCACACCTCCTTTGCCGCTAATGGCGATTTTCATAATTGTCCGTTGTCCTTTGCTTGTAGTCCGTCGTCTGTAGTCAGCAATACGGTGTAGTTCTGCCAGATTAAGATCCACCTTCGGTTAATCACTATTTTGCCTTTGCTATCAGGGGATACACGATCATACTGGTTAGCTCAGAAATATCCTCGGCAGAGAGCATATCTCTAATTGAGCTATCAAAGAGGATTGTTCCATCAGAGGGAAATTCCTCATCTCCTCTCCAGATTACAAGGGTAACCGGTATCTTGGGCAGGGCCTCTATCAAAACAGAGATATCTCCAACAGCTGATGTGGTGGCCCCAAAGAGCTCCTTGGCCACAAGAGGTAGTTGATCAGGCCGTTCACCAAAGGCATTGATCAATGGATATTTGACCCTTCTATTGAAGGCGTCCAAATAGAATCTCGCAGAAGGGATATCCTGAAAGGTAATCAACTCTCCCGTCAGATCCTGTTTCTTGGAACCATTCAGGTAGTGGAGGATCAAGATTTTCTTTTTTATCCCGACCTCTTCATTTGAATCTTGGTAGAATACCAGATCCGGCCAGCTCATGGTAATCAGCCGATTTAAAAACGTAAGCCTGATAATGGCTGACCCACCTTCCTGTATATAGAGGGCACCACTTAACCGGCAAAAATGAAGTGGATTCCGGTTGCTCAATTCCTTCTTTGCTATATCTAAGGCCGTGTTATAGTCATCTATCCTTGCCACTGGTTTCTGCTTTTAAAGTTGTTTCGATTTTGTTATAAATAAAATGATCGCACATGCGATCTCAGGAGAATCATCAAATAATCTTAAAGTTTTATTATCTATTTAAAAGCACATAAAAAGTCAATCATATTACCATGAGAGGAAAGAGAAAAAAGAATCGGGCTGGTCAAGGAAAGCATAAAACAGAGGAAGACAGGGCCTTCTTTAATAAACCATTTGAGGGTTTACCGGAAGATCTTAAGGATTCTGATAAAAGAGGGGAGCCCGTTTCATCACCTCTTTTACCTGATAATACACCGGATGAGGGCGACGATTATCTGTTTCAAGATGCTATGAAGGATGTTATCCCCCTAAAGGATAATAAAAACAAGATTATTAGATCCCCGGTGAGAAGAGAGAAGTCACCCGATCGATTATCTGGTCAAAGTAACAGGGTGAGAGAATACCTCTCATGCCTGGTTAAAGAGTCAGCGGCCTGGGACATTTCATTCAGTGATGAATATATGGAGGGGGCGGTTTCTGGTGTGGGCCCAAAGATCATGAAAAGGCTCAAGAGAGGTGAATTTTCCATCCAAGACTATATCGACCTGCACGGCCTAACAAAGAAAGAGGCAGAAACGGTTGTCAATAACTTTATAATCCAGAGCCATCAAGAGGGCCTGAGGTGTGTGCTTATTGTCCACGGGAGGGGACTGGGCTCTGTTGACCATCAACCGGCTATAAAGAAGGAACTTCCGGTTTGGTTTAAAAGGGGAATTTTGAAGAGAATAGTGCTGGCCTTTGTAACTGCTCGGCCCTGTGATGGAGGTGCAGGTGCACTATATGTCTTGTTGAAGAAAAGATAAAAGAAGTTATAAGTTGCAAGTGAGCTAAAGTGCCTAAAGTTAATGTGTCACTTCGGTCAAGTCCTAGCTCGGACAAGGGGGAGTTAAGAAATTGTGAATTACGAGCAATAAATGACATGCAACGGACACGGGATACGCGACCTTAGGCACTTATAACTTTTAACTTTAGGCACTTCTCATGGTAATAGTAGCGCTGACAGGTGGTATCGGGAGCGGAAAAAGTACTGTGGCAAGGATGTTTCAGGATGAGGGGGCGTATGTAATTGATTTTGATTTCCTTGCCCGGGTTGTAGTAGAGCCTGATAAACCAGCCTGGAGGGATATAATTGACTATTTTGGACCTGAAATCCTATCTCCTGATAGAACACTGAATCGCTCTGCCCTCGCAGAAATTGTCTTTTCAGATGATGAGAGTCGAAAAGCCCTGGAAGGCCTTACCCACCCCAGGATCTTTGAGGAAAGCGACGCCTTAATTGAGGCCATTAAAAGAAAAGACCCATCCTCCGTTGTCATTATAGATTTGCCCCTCCTATTTGAATTGAGCTTGAATAAAAAGTTTGATAAGATTATCCTGGCATATGTTCCAAGAGCTGTACAGCTTAAGAGGATAGTAGAGAGAGACGGTCTTGCAAAAGAAGAGGTAGAAAAAAGACTAAATGCCCAGATCCCTATTGAGGAAAAGAGATCTTTCTCTGATTACATCATACATAACGAGGGGGGTCTCAATGATACCAGGAATCAGGTTAGGAAGGTTATCCATGAATTGGAGGATTTGGCAAGAAAGGAGGGGGGAGATTCCAAGTGTTGTTAACGAGTGGAAAAGAGACATATGAAGCAGGCGATGTTATACTCAAGGAAGGCAGCCACGGATCTGGTGTTTATATTTTGAGTTCTGGAAAGGTGGAGATTAGCAAGGTGGTCCAGGATAAAAGGGTTGTTTTGGATATCCTTGGCCCTGGGGACATGTTTGGTGAGATGAGCTATCTTGATCCTGCCCCCCGATCGGCTACTGCTACGGCACTTGAGGATACAGTTCTGGAGTTATTGGATAAGAATTTTTTGGATAAGGAATTTAATCAGATATCCTCGGACTTCAGGGAGATAATCTCTCACCTTGTCAAGAGGTTGAGAAAAACCTCTGAGAACCTTGTTCTGTCTCCCAGGCGGAGCGAGGAAAGGGTCAGGATGAAGATCAGGATCTCCTTTAAAAAGGCAGGCGATCTTTTCAGGGCCTACATCGGTAATCTTGACAGTGGGGGGTTATTTATCAAAACAACCAAGAGCCTACCAGTAGATACCCTCCTGAATTTAGAGTTCAATCTGCCAAACACCAATAGAGTAATCCGCACCCCCGGGAGGGTAGTCTGGACAAGGTCCCAGGAGATGAGCACCGAAAAGATGCCCCCAGGGATGGGAACTGAGTTTGTTGATATGAACCCTGAGGACAAAACGCTTCTTAAGAAATATCTATCATTGGTCAAATCTTCATGAGTCCCATTAATTTCCTAAGGGCCTTTTTCCTGATCTAGGGTAGGTCTCTACGCCTTTTCTCTCCTCGGGGCCCTTTTTCTCCAAGCCTTCGTGCAAATTCCCTTCTTAGACCTTTAAGTTCTTCAAATTGCTCAATTGAGAGTTCCTGGCGAATCCCTATGGCCAACCTGATCCGTTCCTCAGTCCGCCTGGCCTGAAGTTGTCCAAGCCTCTCTGCTAATTTGTAGGCCTCCTGTATGTCAACCATCGGCTGGGCCATGAGGGCTTCCAGATCGAGATAGGCCTTTTCTATATCGCTTCTGATATCAATGATGCGTTTCCTGTGTTCTATCCAGACCTTATTTATCTTGTTCATTTGATCGGGAGTTAGCTGTAACTTATCCTTAACAGTAGGCCTGTACCACCATTTACCACCACCTAGAGGGGTGTCGAAGGCCAAGAGATCAGGCAAAAAGAAACTGGTCAATCCTCCTATTGCCAAGGCTGTCATTAAAAAGATCTTTTTTTTCATAACTTTCCTCCTCTATTCTTCCCTCTGCCACTCAGCGAAAAGCAGTATGCTCAATCTGGTTTTTAAAAGTCTTTGTACACTCCTTTATTCCAGTAAGCCGTTTTTGGCAATCCTGACATTTCTTCATCTCTTGCATATGAGCCGGTTCATACTTCTCGGTGCAAGAAATTATTTTGTCAATGATGCTATCGCTTCGATTTCTATACCAAACTCATGGTGTAACTTTTTTGTGGGAACAACAGCACGTGCCGGACGATGTTGGCCAAAAAATATACTGTAAACATCGTTCACCTTATCCCATAGCTCAATGTCGGATATATAGACGGTAGTCTTAATAACATTATCTATATCACTGCCAGAGGCTTTGAGGATCTCAGCCAAATTCTTTAACACCTGCTCAGTCTGTTCCTCAATAGAACCAAGGCGCATCTCCCCACTAACCGGATCAATCGGCAGCTGTCCGGAAACATAGACGAGGTTGTCGTGAACTATTGCCTGAGAGTAATGGCCTGCAGGTTTCGGGGCATTTGGAGTAAAGATCTTTTCCATAATGTCTCTTACGCTCCTTTTTACTTTTTGATGACATCAATGTAAAACCCTAATTGAGTTAAAACCGAATTTGTCCGTAGTCAGTTGTCAGTGGTCCGTAGTGACTAAAAGACATCTCATTGCCTCACCGGTTTGGGCCGGGAAGGCAAAGCTTCACTAACACATATGGTAGTCGCCCGTGATGGTTTGGGGTCCCTCCACCGCTACATGAGGATCTTGTCCAGGAAGTCCTTGGTCCTGGGGCTCTTGGGGTTTTGAAAGAAGCTGATGTCGGTTCCCCGCTCGATGATACTTCCCTCGTCCATGAAGATGATCTCCTCGGCCACCTCCCGGGCAAACCCCATCTCGTGGGTCACCACGATCATGGTCATGCCACCGGTGGAGAGGTCAACCATGACATCGAGCACCTCCTTGATCATCTCCGGGTCCAGGGCCGAGGTGGGCTCATCAAACATCATGATCTTTGGCTCCATGGCAAGGGAGCGTGCGATGGCAACCCGCTGCTGCTGGCCGCCTGACAGGTTGGCCGGATGCTCATGGGCCTTCTCGGGGATCCCAACCCGCTCAAGCAGTTTCATGGCATGATCTGCTGCCTCCCTTCTGGACTTCTTCCTCACCTTCATGGGGGCCAGGGTGATGTTCTGAAGCGCTGTCATGTGGGGGTAGAGCTCAAAGCGCTGGAAGACCATACCGATCTCGGTGCGGAGCCGGTAGAGGTTGGTTGCCGGATCGCTCACCGATACCCCATCCACGATGATCTCACCGTGCTGGAAGGGCTCGAGCCCGTTGATACACCTCAAAAGTGTGCTCTTGCCCGATCCACTGGGACCACACACAACCACCGTCTGGCCCTGCTTCACCTCCTCGTTGACGTCTCTGAGGACCTGGAAGTCGCCGTACCACTTGCTGACGTTTTTGATCTGGATCAATCGCACTACCTCCCTATCTGCCGCTTTTCGAGTCGCCGGCTCGTGATTGTTCCGATGGAGCAAAAGACTAAATAGACAAAGCCCGCAAATAGATAAAGCTCCACGGATCGCAGCTCTCGTGAATCGACCAGGTATATACGCCTCAAAAACTCTTTCAGCCCGATCACATAAGCCAGTGAGGTATCCTGGAAGATGATCACGCACTGCGTGACGATGGGGGGGACCATGTTTTTTAGGGCCTGTGGAAGGACGATATTGCGCATGGTCTCATAATAGCCAAGACCCGTGGAATACCCGGCCATCACCTGTCCCTGTGGAATGGACTGAATCCCTGCTCTGACGATTTCGGCAAAATATGCTGCTTCGAAGGCAATAAAGGCAATGATTGCAGATAGAAAATCCCCCAGAGGCCTGCCTATTATGAAGGGAACCATGAAATAAAACCAGAAGATCACCAAAATGAGAGGGAGGCTTCGAAAGAAATTGATGTACAGGGTTGCAGGATAGTATATCCACTTCCGGGATGAAAGCCGTCCCAGGCCCATGAGGATTCCCAGAAGAAAACCGCCTAGCAGGGAAATGGCTGCCAATTCGAGGGTTAGAACGAGACCCCCGAGCAAAAAATGAAGATTTCTTGGGATGACAGCCAAATCCATGGATGAGATTACCTCCCTCTAGCAATCATGCCGGGTATATGGATCCTCCTCTCGACCCATGCCATTAACAAGACAACGCATAGGGTGATAACGATGTAAACGACCGATGCAGCGGTGGTCGTCTCCAGTCCATGCCATGTATAGGAATCGATCAGGTAGGAGGCACCCGTTGTCTCCAAAACCCCGATCGTCATGGTCAAGGCCGAATTCTTAAAACAGGTCAGAAACTCTGTTGTGAAGGGAGGGATGATGATTCGAATGGCATAGGGTATGATGACATATCGGTATGTTTGGTAGGTTGTCAGCCCTGTTGAAAAAGCGGCCTGGTATTGGTCTGTGGGGATCGAAATCATCCCTGCTCTGATCTGTTCACCCACGCGCGAGGCAGTATAGACGCCAAGGCAGACCACCCCTGTCCAATACGGGAGGCTGGGAACGTGATCGTAGATCCACTTTTCACTGGCCTGCGGAAGAAGCGAGGGGAGACCAAAGTACCAGAAGAAGAGCTGCACCAGGTAGGGGGTGTTCCGGATCAACTCCACATAAGAGCCTCCGATTAATCGGGTGATCCGGTTTGGAAGAACCCTGAAGACCCCGACCATCAGTCCCAGCGTCACGGCAATAAGGAATGCCAGAGACGATAGGGTGATGGTGGTCCATATCCCCTCTAACATCCACCGGCCATAGGGATGTTTCCAGAGAACGCTCCAATCGAAATCATAACTAAGCATTAGCGCCCTGCACGCCTCGGATATCTCCGCTCTCTCCGAGACCAACTAACGATGACTTTTTGCCCCAAAGAGGGAGAGGGATGTCCCTCCCCCTCTTTTCTTAGCGCGGCCAGGGCCAGGCCTGTAGCTTGAGAAGCGTCCTGTACTCATCTGTCATGGGGATGGGTACTGCTCCTTTTGGCCCCATCCACTTATCGTAATACTCGAAGAACTTCCCGCTGTTGATGAGCTCGATCAACGTGAAATTGACCAGATCTCTGAAGTTGGAATCATTCTCAGGAACGATAAATGCATAGGGATCATAGGTCAGCAGGCGACCGACGACCTCCCATTTCTCTGGATCAGGGGCCTTCTGCTTCATGCCTGACAGGAGGCTTCCATCGGTACAGTAAGCATCGATCTTACCCTGACGAAGGGCAAGAAACCCCTTTGTATGTTCATCAAAGACCATCAGGTTGGCCGGCGGGGATATGGTGCCAGCTTCATTGGCCATCCTGACAGCCGCTTCGTTTGTAGAGCCTCTGGCAGCTCCCACCCTCCTGTTGGCAAGATCGTCGAAGTCCTTGACGGGACTTCCCTTGGGAACCAGGAGCCGAGTCCCTGTAAGGAACACGGTGATGGAGAAGTCCACTACCTCATCCCTTGGTACTGTGTGGGTTGAGGACCCACAGACCATATCGATGGTTCGGTTCGCAACCAGGGGAATTCGTGTCTTGGGATTGACGGGCTTGAAGGTAAGCTTAACAGATTTTCCCAGTTTCTTCTCGACGGCCTTATGGATCTCCTTTGCGATACCCATGGAGAACCCCCCCCATGTTCCGTCCTTAGCATAAAAGCCGAAGGGGACCGAACCTTCCCGTGCACCCACGAGGAACTCACCCCTTTTCGAGATCCTCTCGAGCGTACCTTGTGCGCTTGCCACGCCAGTGATCATGAGCCCTACAACCATCATAGATACGATTGAAACAAGATGCTTTTTCATGGTTCTATCCTCCCTGATAAATTGTTAGTCTCAGACCCAAAACCCATTTCCTGAAATGATTTTTGTTATCACCCCCTTATCCGAATTTGAGTTCAGCATATACCAGGTCAAAGGCTTTGTCAACAACCGGATTCCCATGTTTCCCCTCATTGGAGCTGATCTCGATTTGAATCTCTACCTTACGTTTCATAAGTCTTCTCGACAAGTTGAGCTTTATATTCGTACTTGGGTAAGGTTGCCGGAGGAACGAGTTCCGCATCAGAGCTGAAGATGAGCTTTTCCCGCAATAACTTCTCAATCTCAGATTTGAGCAGCGCCAGGTCGCCTGGCTCCTGGCCATGCTCCACCTTTATCTTCATGGGTGGCCTTACAGACGGAGGCGGCTCTTGAAGTTGAATCAGTATCTCTCCTGTAACTCTTGGGGCCAGGGTCCCGATAACATCCCTTATGGCAGATGGATACACATTGACCCCGGAGACAATTAACATATCATCGGTACGCCCGATGCATTTTATGCAATAGCCTGTTCGGCCACATTCGCAGTCGGTCTGT
Organism: Desulfobacterales bacterium; assembly: GCA_013375385.1. GTDB lineage: Bacteria > Desulfobacterota > DSM-4660 > Desulfatiglandales > B25-G16 > JABXJZ01. The sequence goes on along the minus strand of JABXJY010000027.1, from coordinate 575 downwards.
GTCACTACGACATGGTCCCGTGTCCTGAAGCGGATCAAGGGCTGGCATTCCCTGTCAATGGAGGTATAAACCAGCTCACCCGTAAGGCCTTCTTCTGCCTCCAGGACTTCTCCCGTGCTCGGGTCGATGATTTCCGGGTGACATCCTCCTTGCCCTATGAAATGCATTCCGTTCTTGTATTCACACTCGGCCCACATCAGCCCGAGCATATCGCCATTTCCCATACACTCTTGCACATTGGCTCCAAAGGCTCCTTCTATTTGGCGGCGAATGTGGGGGATCCCGCCACCAGGCTCGCCACCAACCATGAACCCCCCGATGCCGAGAGTCTTCGGGTCTGTGGCCTTCTTTTGACAGTAGGTTATGAGGTAAAGAGGGAAGGAAGCAGTGGACAAGATAAAGTTGGCTCCCAGGTTTTTCACGGCTCCGATGAGCCTGTCCGTGGCCCCGACGCCAACGGGAATAAGGGTCGATCCAAGGCTTTCTATTGCCTCACCATAGGAGGCCGCGATGAAGAAGGTTCCTATGGGAAGAGGGACGATATGATTGGGCCGCATCCCGCAGGTCCACATGGC
>JABXJY010000480.1 GCA_013375385.1 Desulfobacterales bacterium | reverse complement strand
AGCGTGCAGAGGATGGGCTTAGAAAAAGTGAGGAGAAATCAAAGAATATAGTGCATGGTTCACCTATTCCAACATTTGTCATTGATAATAACCATAGAGTTACTTACTGGAATAATGCCTTGGAAAAGTACAGTGGGATCAAGGCAAAGGATATAGTTGGCACTGATCAGCAGTGGAAGGCCTTCTACAATGAAGAGAGGCCATGCATGGCTGACTTGCTGGTAGATGGGAAGATAGATGATATTGCTCAATGGTATCCAGGAAAATATAAGGCCTCTGACATGATAGAGGGGGCATATGAGGCCATAGATTTTTTTTCCCGGCTGGGCCATGATGGAAAATGGCTCTATTTTACAGCAGCCCCCCTGAAGGATTCTAATGGAAGATTAATTGGTGCCGTAGAAACTCTTCAAGATATAACGGAGACAAAAAAGGCCGAGGAACAGATAAGGTTGTTATCGAGGCAGATCATGGAGATCCAGGAAAGGGAGAGAGAATCTTTATCAAGGGAGATTCATGATAACATTGGTCAACTATTAGGCACATTAAAGATGGGTCTTTCCAGGGCGAATAAAAAGATGCCACACGAGCTCTCTACCATAAAGGACCAATTGAGTGACCTTTCATATCTTGCCGATAAAACAATAAAGGAGATGAGGGAACTCTCGCATGCATTACATCCGCCTTTGATTGAAGATCTGGGGCTTATACCCGCCTTAGAGGAGCTTTGTCAAGACTTTAAATCATACTCAGGGATTAAGATTAAATGGGATTTTCAGCAAATTCGAAAACCCCTTGAGTCTATAACCAATATCACCATATATAGACTTTTTCAGGAGGGGTTAAATAATATCTTAAAACATAGCAGGGCAACAAGGGCATATTTAGGTCTAACATCCTCGGATAGGACCATAACTGCTATTATTGAGGATAATGGTGTAGGATTTGTAGTGGATGATGTTCTTTCTCCCCTACAGACAAAGTCCCTTGGCCTCATGAGCATGAGGGAGAG
>JABXJY010000479.1 GCA_013375385.1 Desulfobacterales bacterium | reverse complement strand
GTGGACGCTCCAAACGCGGGCTCCGTCATGTTCGATGTTATACGAGGGACAAGGATTGCTCTCGACCGGGGGGTCGCTGGCTCCCTCTTGAGCGCTTCAGCCTACGCCTTCAAACATCCACCGCAGATGTTGCCGTTGGAAACAGCTGAAAAATGGTTTGAGGAGTTTGTTCAGGGGAAAAGGGAACGATAGGCCATACGCATCCTCGGCTACCCATACACAAACAAAAGTCTACCTGTTTTGGGCGAGAAGCTCAATTATAAGATAGCTTCTTAACTATGATATCCAAGAGTTTTTTCGCAACTTCTCGCTTTGTGGTTAACGGTATATGAACAACACTTCCATCTTTATCAACGATGAATACTTCATTTGTGTCAACTTTAAAGCCTACGGCGTTTCTGCTTACGTCGTTAGCGACAACTAGGTCCGCGTTTGCGGATTTCAGTCTATGATGTGCGCTTTTAATTAATTCTTTGTCTGATAATCCATATTCCGCTTTGAAGGCAGCGAGAAAAGTGCTTGGACTTACCTTTTTCACGATGTCAATGATTTTTGGTGTTGACTTTAGTTTCAAAAAGAGCTCGGGGGTAGTTCGAGTTGGCACTTTATGTTTGATTGGCCTTTCTGGGGCGAAATCGGCGGCTGCTCCGGCGGCCATCATTACATCATACTTGCTCGATTTTAGCTCTGCCATGACGGCGTTGTACATGTCTTCGGTCGTTTCTACGTTAATCACTCTTACGCCCAAGGGCGGCGAAACTGTTCCGGAACCATAAATAAGCGTAACTTCAGCTCCTCTGAGCATAGCCTCCTCAGCTATTGCCACGCCCATCTTCCCAGAGCTTTTGTTTGTTATTATCCTTATTGGGTCGATGTACTCTAACGTGGGTCCTGCCGTAACGAGAACCCTCTTTCCGACGAGATCCTTTGCTACGGCGAGTTTTCTGATCACGGCGCTGACAACATCCTTTACCTCAGCAATTTTTGCTTTTCCCTCTTCAATTCGTGGACCA
>JABXJY010000216.1 GCA_013375385.1 Desulfobacterales bacterium | reverse complement strand
CGCATAACCCCGGACATGGTCAATAGGGTATCCTGCTCGATCCCCTTTGAGGCACTGATGACAATCGTCCCTCTTTCTATAAATGGAAGAGCCTTTAACAGCACCTGTCTAAAGACATGAGAAGGGCAGACAAATACAATCACATTCTTTTTGGAAACGGCTTCCTCCATGTCGTTCGTCGGGATGACCATCTCATGGACGTTAATGCCAGGAAGGTAGAAAACGTTTTCCCTTCTCTTCGAGAGCATTTCGCAAAGCTCCTTCTCGTACACCCAAAGAACTACATGAAAACCCTTCAGGGCCAGACGCTGGGCAATCGTTGTGCCCCAGGCCCCAGCTCCTATGACGGCTATTTTTTCATGAAATTTCATCGAATGATCGGACCTCTTTCTTAGCTCTGCTGCCCTCTCTGATGTTTCAACCTCTCCTCTAATCTTCGTACCCTGGTTTGTATGGCGCGCCGATTGAAATATTCGGGCACAAACTCATGGTGCCGGTTGATAGCCTTCTCTAGACCTGTCCCGTTTCTTCCAGCAAGTGGCTATTGCCAGATCTTATCCCTATTACTTAACACCTGCTACTGCCTGCGCCACGTTATAACAAAAACCACCCGTTTTCTCAAACGCATTGAGGATATCAATAAAGATCATACCCCTATCTATCTCACATGTCCCGTCGACCAGTCGATTCTGGTGGCTCAATCTCATTTCATCGGCCATCCGGTTTATACTATTTACCACTTCTACTGCCTCTGACATTATCTCCTTATTTTCCTCTTTAATTCCTTCAAGGACAAGGGCAAGGAATTTCCTGGACTCGGAAGATATTGTATTATAATCCTGGAGTGCCTGGGGGGAGAAGTAGAACTTCTCTTCAATCATTTCCTCGATAGCCTCGGCGATATCTTCCACCTCATCACCAATCCTCTCTATATTGTTGGTCATCCTCATAAGGGCGGTTATTTCCTTGGATTCCTCAACAAGAATATTCTGTTGCATAACCTTCACAAGGAAATCTGTGATCTCCCTTTGAAGATTATCCAGTACATCTTCTCTGCCCTTCCATATGGCCAATTTCTTTGGATTTCTTATCTTAAGAGCACCAATTACCTCATCAAACATGGTTAGAGCCTGCTCTCCCATCCTGATGATCTCCTGCCATGCCTGTACCAACGCCACCTCTGGGGAGTCAAGATAACGCCTGTCCAAATATTTGATATGATAGATCTCATCAAGGTATTCTTTCTTTCCGCGAGGGGTCAGCCAGATGGCGATCTTAATCAGATAAGGAAGAATAAAAAGGAAGAGAATCACATTTATTACATTAAAAAGGGTATGGGCGTTGGCAATATGTCTTGAAATAAATAGTTTCTCCCCCCCAACAAGTAAGTCAGGATCCGCAGCACCTAGAAGATTGGTAGTTAAATAGATGACAGCATTTACAAAATAGGAAAAGATTAAAACTATAAAGACCACCCCAAAAACATTAAAGAGGGTATGGGCCATAGCTGTCCGCCTGGCATTAACTTTTGAGCCTATGCCTGCCAGTTGTGCTGTAATAGTGGTGCCGATATTTGTACCTAAAATCATGGCCACACTCCCCTCAAAGCTAAGTAAACCCTGACTGGCGAGGGCCATGATTATACCAACCGTAGCACTCGAACTCTGCACAGCCACGGTGAGAGCGCTACCGACAAGGATACAGAGAAGAATCTCATTGATGCTTTGGGCCTGAAATCTTATCAAAAAGGTAACAAAGGTAGGTTCATGCCTTAGAGGGGCAAGACCGGCCTTCATGGTAGCCAAGCCAAAGAAAAGCATACCAAAGCCAAGTAAGACCTCTCCCCATCGTTGCCATTTCTTTGATACAAAAAAGAATTTTAATAATACCCCCCCGGCAATGGCTGGCAGTGCATAATTACATATATTAAAGGCTATCAACTGGGCTGTCACTGTTGTACCGATATTGGCCCCCAAGACGACCCCAACCCCCTGGGTGAGAGTCATTAGACCGGCATCAACGAAACCAACCAGCATAACAGTAGTAGCGCTTGAACTTTGAATTATGCTGGTGATTGCTGTCCCAATAGCGCATGCGATTACCCTGTTTGAGGATACAGCGCTCAAAACGGTGCGTAATTTCTTGCCTGCAACCTTCTGGAGCCCATCGGACATGATCCTCATGCCGAATATAAACAGGCCCAGGCCTCCGAGGGTCTGAAATATTATTGCCTGCATAAAAGCCTAATTTTCTTTCTTAGATACTAAGAATGATTCTTCATAGATGATAAGGGGAGCGTGAGTTCCCTTTCTACTTTTCAAACCTCTCTATTAAAATCCTGGTCTTTCGTCAACTTTTATTATTAGAGAAATGATCTTATGAATGACTGGATGTTTCTATGGCCCTCGAATATCCCGAAATGGCCCTCACATAAGATATCGATCTCCAGGGAAAGGAGGAACTTCAATGATCTGAAATAGTCTTGCCGGTTGGACAGGAGAGAAGGATCAAGCGGGCCATGGACATCCTGGCCGAATAGTATCCTCTTGCCCTCAGATTCGACCAGATAGACAACCGAACCCGGGGAGTGCCCGGGAGTGTGAAAGGATTTTATGTTTCTGTTGCCAATCATGAATGATTCCTCAAAAGAGGTGATCTTGTGGTCCACCTTAAATGGCTCTAACACATCACCATACCACCGCGCTGCTGTAACATTGCTGTCGCCTTTTTCCAGATATGTGGCGTCCAATTCGTGTGCTATGGTCTTGCAGGCAAACTCCTCTCTCACCTTCCTGGCGCCTCCTGTATGATCGAAGTGACAGTGTGTCAAGAAGAGATATTCGATCGCGGAGGCGCTAATGCCGCACTTTTTGATGTTTGACATAAGTCTTCCATGTCCCTTACCGGTGCCGGCATCGATCAGGGCCCCCGCCTCGCCAAAACCTATCAGGTATATGGCAGCATCTTCAGGGTCTGTTAAGCTCCCCCCTCCGACCTGCCAGACCTCTTGTGTAACCTTCATATCCGAATTTTGGATTTGCCCGCCCCGTTAAGTAATTTTTTGTTGTTAACTCCTAATAGCAAGATCGTGAAAAACAGGCAAAAGCAAATTGCTTATCAATAAATACTTAACGGGGTAAAAGTTTCGACCTGCCCGCAATGCCTTTGTGTAGATTCAGGGTAATACATTAAAGCTGATTTTATTGGCACAGTTATTATCTCGAATTTCGCAAGGCTGTCAAAATGTCATTGCGAGGAGCCAAGCGACGAAGCAATCCCCTCACTAAAAGATTGCTTCGCTGTCGCTCGCAATGACAGGAATGGTGAGGCTTTTCAAAAACCCTTGCGAAATTCGGAATCAAAATAGGCGGTCTCAGTATAAGTTCAGTATTATGGGGCACGGACTGTTAAATAGACCTGATCTCCTGCCTCATGAATACAGCATAGGAAACACCAAAGCAGATGAAGGTAATGGCAATGAGGGTGATCATGTGGGGAAGCACCACATAGATGCTCTGGGAGAGGGCCAGGGGCCGCCTGAACCGTGCCGAAGAGAGCCTCTCAATGGGCCCCATGAGCACGAGGGATCTGGTCGTCTTCCTCATGGGATCGATGATGATGGCAGTGGAGTCATTGTAGAGCTGCATGGGGGAGATGAGGGAGACAACCCGCTGAACCCTAAGGTGCCTCATGAGCCGCTCGGGGTCTTCCTGGGTGTCGAGGGGAACCAGGGAGTTTGCCACCACCGTTGCACCCATGGACACAAAGAAGGAGAAGAAGATCCAGATGGCCAGGGTGGCCAGGGCTGAGGTGGCGATGCCCCGAAACAGGATGGAAAACAGGATGCTGATCCCCAGCCAGAAGGAGATGTAGAAGATGCTGATGATGAGATAGATGACGATCCTCCAGAGCTCCTCAACACCGGGGACAACCCCCACCAGCTTCAACCCCAGGCCTGAGACCACCAGAACGATAGAGCTCACCATGATAGAGATGGTCACAACCCCTGAGAGGAACTTACCGTTGATGATGGCGTCCCGATAGATGGGCTGAGAGGCAAGCTTGCTCAAGGTGCCGCTGCTTCTCTCTCGGTTGATAGCGTCAAATCCGAGCACGAGGCCGATGAGGGGCCCAAAGAAGGCCACGAACTGAACCAGGGAAAACAGGGGCCCCGTTGAGGTAAAGAGCATCAAGAAGACAAACCGGGGCTTGGCAACGCTGCCGAGCTCCTCCTTGAGCCCCATGCCCACCATGTAGGTGGTGATCAGGCTGACCATGGCAATGAGGGCAAAGAGGATGATGAACCGGTAGCTGCTGAAGTGATCGGCGAGCTCCTTTCTGACGATGGCACCGATACCGGTCATGGGGAGCCCTCCTGAAAGTACCTCATGTACACATCATCGAGGGAGATCTCCTTATCGTCGACCCCGAGCTTTTCCTCTGCCAGCTTCTTGAGGGGCCCCAGAAACCCGAAGATCTCACCCTCCTCAATGGTGAAGGTGAGGTCACTGACGGCAACCTGGCCGCCGTAGC